>NZ_KB899579.1:0-60368 GCF_000378365.1 Megamonas rupellensis DSM 19944
ATAGAGATAGAAATGCTGCTATAAATATATGGAAGGTTGGGGCATCAACCTTCTTTGGAGAGATATAGTAAGACCTGCTATTTTAGTAGGCAAGTATCGTTTGTATCCAAGAATCCCCTGCATTTAGGCATGGGGAGCATGTCAAAATTAAAAGCTACTGGTATGTCAATTACAGGTATTCCAGGAACATTATTATATTTAAATGAACAATTACCATTTTATATTTTAGTAAATGTCATTTCTTTTGCTGTAGCTTTTACAATTACATGGTTCTTTGGCTATAATTCCAAAATGGAAACAGGAACAGAAAAAGTCGAACAAGAAGAAAATAATACAATGAATAAAGTTGATTTAAATGAAGATAACAAAGTTGTAGAAATTGCAAGTCCATTAAAAGGCGAAGTTTTACCATTAAATGAAGTAAAAGATGAAGCATTTGCTTCTGGTATTTTAGGAAATGGCATAGCTATAAATCCTAAAGAAGGTGTTTTGGTATCACCTGTTAATGGTGTGGTAAATGCATTATTACCTACATTACATGCTATAGGTATTACAACTCAAGAAGGCGTGGAATTATTAATTCATATAGGAATGGATACTGTAAAATTAAAAGGAGAAGGTTTTAAAGCTTTTGTAAAACAAGGTGATGAAATTAAAATTGGGCAAAATTTAATAGAATTTGATATAGATTTATTAAAATCTAAAGGATATTGCTTAGATGTCCCTATTGTTATAACAAATATGATGAATTATACAGAAGTTGTTTGTACAAAAGAAACAAATATAAATATTGGCGAAAATCTTTTATCAATAAAATAACAAAATAATAAAATATAGCAAAATAAAAAGATAGAATACTTTGGTGAATTACACTTTTGTATTCTATCTTTTTTATTTAAATTAAAAAATAATATTAATTTTATTTAGCAAGTAGCGCCACCAACTAAATGTTTTTGTGCTTTTAAGTTTTCTTGCTTACGAGATAAGAGGTCATCTGCTAATAATTGTGCTTCTACATTAGCAAAACCTAATCTATCAATTGTATCAGAGAAACGTTCGCCAGTGATACCTTGTTCACGGAATAAAAGAATAGCTTTTTCGACAATGGCTAAAACTTCTTCTTTAGATGTGAAGATTTTGGATAATGGTTGACCTTCTTTTACGCGTTTGCCCCAACGACCGCCGATATAAACGCGATAACCATCTGTATAATTATCAAAGCAATGGAATGGGCATTTATTTACGCAAAGACCACAATGATTGCAATGTTTTTCATCAATAGTTATTTTTTTGTCTACGACATTTAATGTTTTCATTGGGCATCTATTCATTGGTTGACAAATTTTACAACCATGACATTTTGCATAATCAATTTGAGGAACGCGTTGACCGATGATACCAATATCATTTAGATTTGGTTTTACACAGTTATTAGGACAGCCCCCAACTGCGATTTTGAATTTATGAGGGAGTTTTACATCTCTATATCCTTTATAGAAACGTTGATGAATTTCTTCAGATAAAGCAAATGTATCAATTAAACCATATTGGCAAGTAGTACCTTTACAAGAAACTACAGGGCGAACTTTTGAGCCTGTACCACCTGTTTCAAGTCCTGCATTTTGCATTAGATATTCGCGTAATGGTTCAATATTATCATATGGAACGCCTTGAATTTCCACAGTTAATCGGGAAGTCATTGTTATTTCGCCATTGCCAAATTTATCTGCTGCTTCAGCTATAACTTTGCTTTCTTGAGCTGTAATTTTACCATTTCTAGTGATTACACGACCATTGAATTTATCTTCTGTATTTTTGTCTTGAAGGAAACCTAGAGCTTTTACAGCTTTTATTTCTTCAGGTGTTAATTTAGATGTAGTTTTTACTTTTACATCATTGAAGAAAAGACCACCTTCAAGGGAAAGTGTGTTTGTATAACCTAGATGTCTTAAGCGATTTTGTAAGAAATATGCACGTTTACCTTTAGCACATACTAAAAGAAGTTTTTCGTCTTTGCCAATACCTTCTATAGGTGCATTTACTTTTGCCAAATCTACATATTTAGCACCACGAATACTAGGAGCTAAACCAGCATCAATTACACGATAATCCTTTGCTTTACCAGCTAGATATTCAGCAGGAGTGATGCTGATTAATTTATGGCTTAATTTATTTTGCATAATATGAACTGTTTGTACAAATGGATGAATAGCTGTGGAGAATGGAGGAGCATAACAGAAATCCATACATTCACATTGTTCAATAGTAGCATCTAAGGAAATAGCTGTTACAGCGATATCTACCATTTTGTCTACAGCACCGCTTCCAAGTGCTTGGAAACCTAAGATTTTATGTGTGGATTTATCTACGATTAATTTGGTGATGAAAGAGCTTGCATCTGGATAATAATGAGCTTTATCATCAACGACTGCCATTACAGTTTCTACATCGTAACCAGCATCACGAGCAACTTTTTCACTAAGACCTGTTCTTGCACAGTTTAGTTCTGGAAGTTTTACAATACCTGTGCCTAATACGCCAGGATAATTTTTAGGTGTATTATTTAAAATTTGAGCTAAGAGTCTGCCTTCTAAGTTGGCACTAGAACCCATTGGAGACCATTGAGCAGAATGTGTCATTCTGTTGGAAACCATAGCACAATCGCCAATAGCGTAGATATCAGGTAAATTTGTTTGTAATTGTTCATTTACAAGAATAGTTCCTTTGAACATTTCCATACCTGTATCATTCAAAAAGGCAGTATTTGGTCTGATACCAACAGATAAGATTACTAAATCTGCACTTAATTCACCAGCAGAAGTTTTGAGTGCAGAAACTTTATCATCACCTAAAACTTCTTGAGCAGCAACGCCAGTTAATACGCGAATACCATGTTTTTGTAAATGTTTTTGTACATAACTAGCAATTTCTGGGTCAATTACATTAGGCATGATTTGTGGAGCAAAATCGATAACTGTTACATCAACTTTTTGAGCTAGAAGATTTTCAGCAACTTCAAGACCGATAAAGCCACCACCAACAATAACAGCTTTTTTTACTTGATTATTAGTAACATAATCTCTTATATTTACAGCATCATTAGGAAGGCGCAAAGAGAATACACCTTGTTTTTTTATACCTTCAATAGGTGGAGTGATAGGTGAAGCACCAGTAGCAATAATTAATTTATCATAAGTATAAGAAGCTTCTTCATTAGTGATTAAATTTTTAGCGATAACAGTATGATTATTATTATCCACAGCAATAGCTTCTACATTAGTTAAGACGTTTACACCTGTCATAGCAGCATATTTTTGTGGAGTATTAACAATTAGACTAGAGCGGTCTTCGATAAATCCTCCAATATAATATGGCAAACCGCAACCAGCATAAGAAATATCACCATCTTTAGCAATGATTGTGATATCTAAATCACGATTTTCTCGTTTTAATTTTGCAGCTGCTTTCGTTCCGGCTGCAACACCGCCGATAATTAGTATTTTCATAAGCGGATACCTCCAATAGAATATATACAATTTATTCTAAAATATAGATAGATTAAATTATATTTATTTTAGCACTTATATAAGTAAAAGTATATGAAATTATTTTAAAATTTATAAAATTTTTGTTAAAAGTAAAAGGCATAAATATTATGCCTTTATGGAGAGTAATTATTTTTATTTAATTTTGGTGATGAATTGTTCAGGTATATAATTTAATAGACGACTAGGTCTACCTGAACTAGAGAGAAATAAAGCTTTTTTGGCACGAGTGATGGCTACATAGAAAAGACGTTTTTCTTCTTCAGTAATAGAGCCATTGCGTGTGCTGAAATATGATGGAAAAATATCATCATTCATGCCAGCTAAAAATTCATAATCAAATTCTAAGCCTTTGGCTTGATGAATAGTTATAATAGGGATTTTAGGATGAGAAGAAGTAAGAGCATCTAAATCTGTATTAGATAAACTAGCATATTGTAATAATTCTTTGATGCCATTTGTTCCTCGATGTGAGTTGAGTTCTGCTTTGGCTAATCTAAATAAATTGCGAATATTTTCTAAGCGAACAGCTCCATCTTGAGTTGCATTAGCTTTATAGATATTTACTAAATCGAATTCTTCAACGATTTGAGCGATTAGATTTTCTAAAAGTAAATTGTCATTTAAAATATTATGCAGTTTTTGGAAAATTTGAGCTACATGAATGAATTTATTTTTTTGTTTATTGATTAATTCACTGCGTTTTTTAGCTGTAGGAATAATTTTATCTTCGAGCAATTTGTGCAATAATTCCCATGTAGCAAAAACATCATCTAGAGAATTATGGTTTGATTTTGTTTCAAATTGAAAATGATTACTCAGAAATTCAAGTTTATGATTAGGTAGGTTAGGATAAAAACGACGAACTAAATCTAAGGTATCAAAATTTATATTAGAGAAATCTACAGGTTTTAAGTTATGTTTTAATAGATTTTGATTGAGAATATCCATATCATAACCGCGTATATTATGACCTGTGATGATAGCATCTTGGATGAATTGACAAAATTCTTGAAGGACAAGCTTAGGATTTTCGCCATGAGTTTGTAAATATTCATCAGAAATATGATGTACTTTTTCAGAGTCGCCAACAGGTTTATCTGATTTTAGATAACGATTGAATTCAGCTATTTTTTTCCCTTTGCGAATTTTGATGGCGGATAATTGAATTATATTGTCTGCAAAAATATCTGTACCTGTACCTTCAATATCAAAAACTATGATGTCTTTGGATAAATAAGCTGAAATCAAGTCAGAAAAAGGTTCATAGTTTGGATTTTGGAAATTTGCATTGATGAAGTCAGATAAACGCAATCCATTTTGAAGATATTCAGCAGAAGATATTTGCTTGATAGTGCGAATACCAATATTAGGAATTAGATTTACTAATATTCGTTGTAGGCTAAGATAATCATTAGGATTAATGAGATATTTCATAATGGATAGAACATCTTTTATTTCTTGACGTTTGAAAAAGCGGATATTATCTATTTGAATGAAATGAATAGGTTCTTCTTGATTTTTTTGATTATAAATATTGGCTAGATAATTTAGATGTAATGTTAAGTTTTGTAGATAATTGTTTTGACGAACTAAAATAGCTATTTGCGTAGGTGTTTTTACTAAAGGTAATAAATTTACGATATTTTGAAAAATCCATTGGGCTTCGTTAGCTAGGGAGTTTGCTTGTTTTAATTCTATTTTATGACCGAGTTCACTGCTTTTTGAAAGTAGATTTTTGGCATAGGAATGAAGGATAGTTTCTTTGCAAAAAAGATTTATCAAGGTATTGTATGCCATTTCTAAAAGTAATTTTGTAGAGCGATAATTTTCATTGAAATTAATAATTAAGGGGTTATATTTTTCAGTGAAGGCAGTTAAGATTTTTTGAGGATTAGAGCCACGCCATTCATAAATAGTTTGAAATTCATCGCCACAGAGCATGATATTATTAGCAGGAAAAAGTTTTTCGAGCATAGTATATTCAAAAGAACTAGTGTCTTGCATTTCATCAATCATGATACATTTGTAGCGTTTTCGCCATGATGAGCATATATTTTCGTCTTGAAATAAACGATAAGCATTGGCGATTAAATCTTTATAATCTAAACCGTGCATTTGTTGTAAAGCCAATTCATAGTTGATGATTATATTTAAACCATCAAATTGAAAAAATTTCGTTAAATTATCGCTTTGTCGTTGATTGAATGTTTTATTGAACTTCAAATGTTGATGAAAAATAGTAGTATAATCGGCTTCGATATCTTCGGTATAGATATGTTTTAAAGCTCGTTCTTGCTTTAATTGCTCAATGCAATTTACGATATATTGAATATCTAAGGATCTAGCTTTAGGAAAATTAGCGATAGTTTGTCTGATTAGCGTTTTTTGGTCTTCATCATCAAAGATGACGAATTCCTTAAATATTGTTTGTGCTTTTTTGGCGGTAGTGGTAATCACTTGATAAGCAAAGCCATGAATGGTGCGAATAGTGATTTTATTAGCTGTTTCAAAATCTAATTGCGAAGTGATGCGATTTTTTAATTCTCGACAAGCTTTGTTAGTGAAAGTTAAGCAGAGAATTTCATCAGCATTGGCACGATTTTTATTTAAAATATTAGCTACACGATAAGAAAGTACATTTGTCTTACCTGTGCCAGCTCCTGCACTTAAGAGTATATTTTGATTTAATTCATTGATTACTTGTTGTTGTTTTTTATTGAAAGTAATAGACATGATAGACTCCTGATAAATTTATGTATATTTGTAGTTTAACATAAATAAAACCCCTTAGCATAATAATACTAAGAGGTTTTTAATTACATAGTTAAATTTCTATAATATGAAGTGATAAAGATACTAAATCCAATGATACCGGAAATAGAACCTATATACCAATAATATTTTATTTTACTAAGTGTAGTCAATGAAGATAATAAAATACCTATCTGCAAAAAGATTAAAGCATTACCAAAGTTAGTAGAAATCTCTTTTGTCAATAAATGACGTTGTTCTGCTTCCTGAGCTTTAGCTGTTAAAGTGATTTCTTCTTGCTTATATTGAGCAATTTCTTGTTCATAGATAGCTTTTTTAGCTAAAAGTTCAGTTTTTAAAGCATTATCTGTGTCTTTGAGTTTGGCAAGTTCAATTTCAATAGTATAAAGTTCAGTTTCTAAAGTTGTTTTCTTAATCGTTTTTGCTTGGTAGTTTGACCAGTGGTTAAAAGCTTCATTTTGAGTAGTTACTACTTGGTTGCCTAGACTTGCAGCTTTGAAAGAAGCTAGTGTGCCGACAACGGCTAAAATCAAGGTTGTAATTGCTACTAATAATTTTAAAGTTTTTGACCATGGCTTGTGGATAACTTCTTGTTTATATTCTGCTATAAAGTTATCATCTTCATCATTTAAATTAGTTTGTTGTTTCCTATCGGGGTCCATAAATCATCTCTTTCTTTTGTTTATAAATTTAATACATAGTTAATTATAACTTAAAACGATAAGAAATAGCAATGTTTTTATTTGTTTATAATTTAATTTTAATTTATTTGCTTAATAATTTTTTCTCGGCAGGAATAATGATTTCTTCATAACGGTCTACTTTTTTATTTAAACGTTCTATTACTATATTCATAGCATCAATTTGTTTTTGTAGGCGGTCGCGTTGTTCAATTAAGATATCTTTGCGAGCTTCTGCTGTGTTTTCTTGATAAAAGAGGTGAACATAATCAATCAATGCTTCGATTTGAACGCCAGCAGAACGCATACATTTTATAAATTCAATCCAATTACATGATTCTTGGTCAAAATCACGAATACCATTTGGTTTGCGTGGTACAGGTGGAATTAAACCAATACGTTCATAATAACGAATAGTATCGGGGCTGAGATCATATTTTTGACTTACTTCTTTAATAGTCATATTATCACGTCCTTGTTAAGTTTTATACTTAAGAATATAATAGCATTTGAAGTAAACTCTAAGTCAATGATTTTTATTTTGAAAGGAATTATAATTATATAGTTTAGTGGAATAATAAAAGAATTAAGCCCCCAACTGTTGGCATAGCGACAATGGCAAATTTTAAGATTGGTTTTGGTGCTAGATGTGTAAATTTTGAGCCAACAAAAGCACCTATCATTAATCCAGATACTGTTTGTAGAAAAATAGTGAAATCTAAATTTCCAGAAGTGAGATAGCCTAGACCACCAGAAGCAGAAATAGGAAGAATAATCAACATACATGTTCCGATGGATTTTAAAAGTGGAACACCAAATATAATTAATAAACTAATTTGAATAAAAGCAGCAGCTCCTATGCCAAAAGCACCAGATAAAAAGCCATTGATACAACCGACTAATATACCATAGATATAAAATTTTTTGCCAGCTAATGATGTAGTTGGAACTTTTAAATATTTATTTAATAAATCATTATGATATACTTTTATATACAAAATTAGAGCTGATAGAATAATCATTAAAGCAGTAAAAATACTTAAAATATTTTCGGGTATGAATGTGGAAAATTTAGCACCAATGAAAGCTCCAATTACACCGCCTAAACCAATGATTAGACCAGTTTTTAATTCTACTTCATTTTCACGTAAATGGCTTACAACACCAGATATCATAGTAAAAACCATAGAAGATAAGGCAACACCTAATGCTATATGAATAGGAATGTTAAAACCAACTGTAAGTAATGTAATAGTAACACCAGCGCCACCTGCTCCAACAAAACCAATTAATGTACCTAGCAATAACATAGATAAAAATATCATAAAAAATTCACCTCGAATTTTAATTTTTTATTATAGATTTTATTATAAAAAATAATAGTGATAGTGTAAAAGAAAAAGCCTAGTGAAAATTCACTAGGCTTAATTTGTTTATTTAATTTTATTTGATATGAGATGTTAAATTACATCATACCAGGCATTCCGCCGCCCATGCCAGCACCAGCCATAGCAGCAGGATCAGCTTTTTCAGGTTTATCAGCAACGATTGTTTCAGTTGTGAGAACCATAGCAGCAATACTTGCAGCATTTTGTAATGCACTACGAGTAACTTTTGCAGGGTCAACGATACCAGCAGCAATCATATCCATGTATTCGCCAACTAAAGCATTGTAACCAATGCCTACACCAGCGGATTTTACATGTTCAACAACTACAGAACCTTCAAGACCAGCATTGTTTGCGATCTGACGAACTGGTTCTTCAATAGCACGTTTTACGATTTCAACACCAGTTTTTACATCGCCTTCAGCTTCAATGTTTTCAAGAGCAGGTTGAATATCGATGAAAGTAGTACCACCACCAGCAACGATACCTTCTTCAACAGCAGCACGAGTAGCATTTAAAGCATCTTCGATACGGAGTTTTTTATCTTTCATTTCAACTTCTGTAGCAGCACCGATTTCAATTACAGCTACGCCACCAGATAATTTAGCAAGACGTTCTTGTAATTTTTCTTTATCGAAATCGGAAGAAGTTTCAGCGATTTGTTTTTTGATGATTTCAGCACGAGCTGCGATTTCAGCTTTGTCGCCAAAACCGTCAACAATTGTAGTTTCTTCTTTGGAAGCACGTACTTGACGAGCACGACCGAGGTCTTCAAGTTCTACGCTATCAAGTTTACGACCAAGTTCTTCACTGATTACATTACCACCAGTTAAGATAGCGATATCTTCGAGCATAGCTTTACGACGATCACCAAAACCAGGGGCTTTAACAGCAAGAGCTTTGAATGTACCACGAAGTTTGTTAACTACGATAGTAGCAAGAGCTTCACCGTCGATATCTTCAGCGATGATAACGAGTTCTTTACCTTGTTTTACAACTTTTTCAAGGATTGGGAGAATGTCTGCGATTGCAGAGATTTTACGGTCAGTGATAAGAATGAAAGGATCATCCATAACAGCTTCCATTTTATCTGTATCAGTAACCATGTATGGAGAAATGTATCCACGGTCGAATTGCATACCTTCTACAACAGAAAGGTTAGTTTGCATACCTTTGGATTCTTCAACAGTGATAACACCGTCTTTTCCAACTTTTTCCATAGCGTCAGCAATTAATGCACCAGTTTCTTCATCAGCGGAAGATACGGAAGCAACTTGAGCGATAGCTTCTTTACCTTCAACTTTTTGAGCTTTTGCTTTGATTTCTTCAACTAATGCAGCAACAGCTTTTTCAATACCTTTTTTGAGAACCATTGGGTTTGCACCAGCAGCTACGTTTCTCATACCTTCACGAATCATAGCCTGAGCAAGTAATGTAGCAGTAGTTGTACCGTCACCAGCGATATCGTTAGTTTTTGTAGCAACTTCTTTTACAAGCTGAGCGCCCATATTTTCGAATGGATCTTCAAGTTCAATGTCACGAGCGATAGTAACACCATCGTTAGTGATAGTTGGAGCACCGAATTTTTTATCTAAAACAACGTTTCTGCCTTTTGGGCCAAGTGTAACTTTAACAGCGTTAGCGAGTGCATCAACGCCTCTACCAAGAGCTTGACGAGCTTCTTCGCCAAATAATACTTGTTTAGCCATTTATAAAGAACCTCCTAGGATTATACATTAAAATTGTAATTAATTAGTTTCTGTTAATTATTCAACAACAGCTAAGATATCGCTATCTCTAACGATTAAATAATCAGTACCATCGAATTTTACATCAGTACCAGCATATTTAGAGAAGATTACTTTGTCGCCTACTTTTACATCAAGAGCAACTTTTTTGCCTTCTACATATTTGCCGTCGCTTACTGCAACAACAGTACCTTCTTGTGGTTTTTCTTTTGCTGTATCTGGTAAAACGATACCACTTGCAGTTTTAATATCGCCTTCAGAAACTTTAATAACAACTCTGTCGCCTAATGGCTTAATCATTGTATATTCCTCCTATGCGTAAATAGATTTTATAACTAAGTCAATTTATAGTTGTTAGCACTCTTTATAAGTGAGTGCTAACTCACAATTCCTATAATAAACAATTTTACAGAAAAAATCAATAGTTTTTAAGAAAAAATTTGATTTTTTGTCTTATTAAGGAAAAATCATTTAATCTTAAATAAATAAGCTTAAATTAAAATATTATTTAAAAATTTTTGAACATGTTTAAGTATTTAATGAAAAATAAAAATACAAAATTATTTAGTAAAAATTGTTGTTTTGTTTCATTTGATTTATGTTATAATTTATTTTATCTATTTGTATTATAAGGTGGTTATAGTATGGCTAGTATTAGAGATGTAGCCAAATTGGCACAGGTGGCACCAAGTACGGTATCATTGGTATTGAATAATAAGGGTTATGTATCAGAGGCATCAAGAAAAAAAGTATTAGATGCAATAGAAAAGTTAAATTATGTACCGAATGAGTTAGCAAGAAATTTATATCGTAATAGTACAAATATAATTGGTATTATTGTACCTGATGTAGCACATCCTTTTTTTGGGGCTTTTATTGGTGCATTAGAGATAGCACTTTATAAATATAATTATAAAATAATGGTTTGTTCAACGATTGAAAGAGAGAATGCGGAACATGAAATTGTAGACATGTTAAGAAGACAAATGATAGATGGTATTATTATGGGTTGTCATTCTTTAGAAGTTGATTTATATGATAATGTCAATAAACCTATTGTGGCTTTTGATAGAATTATTAATAATAAAATACCGATTATTCGTTCAGATCATGAGAAAGGTGGAAGATTAGCAGCTCAAGCAATGTTAAAGGCTGGTTGTAAGTATCCTCTACAAATAACAGGTATAAAAAATAGTTCAATGTCAGCATATTTACATCATAGTGCATTTAAAGATGAATTATCTAGAAATGGAATTGAAGTGATAAATTATGAAATGGAATGGAATAAATTTGACATGAACTATTTTAAGCGAGTTGCTGTCGATGTATTTGAAAAATATCCCCATATTGATGGTGTATATGGTGCTGATATGGTGGTTTGTGCATGCTTAGGTGAAGCACGTAAGCGAAAATTAGACATACCAAAAGATATAAAATTTATAGCATATGATGGAACTTTTATAACAGAAAGTAGTTTTTATAATATAACTGCTATTGTTCAACCTATAAATATATTAGCTCAAAAAACTGCAGAAATGATAGTTTCTTTGATAAAAAACGAAAATATAGAAAAAGAGGTAATTGTGCCAATATCTATACGATATGGTGATACTTGCTAAGATAAAAGGAATAAATCCTTTTATTAATATAAATATCAGAAAATAAATTCTTTTTTGTTGTTTTAAAAAAATGTTGATTTTTTAAAAAGATAGTGATATTATTATTTCAGGAAATATAAAACGCGTTTGATATAGAGTGGATTTTTATATTTCCAAATATTTTTAATCAAAAATCGAACCGGTTTTATAAATTTATTATAATAGGAGTGAAAAATTTGAA
Organism: Megamonas rupellensis DSM 19944; assembly: GCF_000378365.1. Classification (NCBI taxonomy): domain Bacteria; kingdom Bacillati; phylum Bacillota; class Negativicutes; order Selenomonadales; family Selenomonadaceae; genus Megamonas; species Megamonas funiformis. Next base: position 11,976 of record NZ_KB899579.1, read on the forward strand.
ACATAATGAAGCACTATTAAAAGCTGAAAAATTTCAACAAAAAATGGAGACGATTGCACAGAATGATTATTGGAGACCACAATACCATATAGCTGCACCAGCTAATTGGATAAACGATCCTAATGGATTTTGTTTTTATAAAGGTGAATATCATTTATTCTATCAATATCACCCATATTCTAGCCAATGGGGTCCTATGCATTGGGGTCATGTAGCTAGTAAAGATTTAGTAAATTGGGAACTTAGACCAATAGCGCTTGCGCCTACTGATGAATATGATAAAGATGGTTGTTTTTCTGGTAGTGCTATTGAAAAAGATGGAAATTTATATCTATTATATACAGGTCATGTAGATTTAGATAATAGTAATGGTGGTAATGATAGAATTGAAACACAATGTTTAGCTGTTAGCCATGATGGTTTGTGTTTTGATAAAGTAGAAAACAATCCTGTAATTAAATCTTTACCTGAAAATTTAAATATAAAAACAGAGCATTTTCGCGATCCTAAGGTTTGGAAACATGGAGATTGGTATTACACTGTAGTAGGCGTGCAAACTAAAGAGGAAAGTGGGCAAGTAGTTGTATATAAATCTCAAGATTTAATTAATTGGGAATTTTTGAATATTATGGCTACATCTAGTGTAAAAGAAAATTTAGGATTTATGTGGGAATGTCCTAATTTTGCAGAAATCGATGGTCATGAGGCGTTAATTTTATCTCCACAAGGTGTAAAACCAGAAGGTAATAAATTCTTAAATGTACATCAATCTGGATATTTCTTAGGAAAGATGGATTATCAAACAGGTATATTCCATAGAGATAGCAAGTTTGATTTATTAGATTATGGTTTTGATTTTTATGCACCACAGATAATGCAAGATGAAAAAAATAATCGTTGTTTAATGATTGCTTGGCTCGATATGTGGGAAAGTAATATGCCAGAACAAGAAAATCATTGGGCTGGTATGATGAGTATACCACGTGTTCTTGAAGTAAAAAATAATATGATTTATAGTAAACCTGCTGAAGAATTGAGCAAATTACATAAATCAAAAGTACATTATGAACAGGTAATAGAAGAAGCTACTTCTTTTGAGGGTGTAAATGGTGATTGTTATCAATTAGATGTGGATTTTGATTTGAAAAATGCACAAGGCTTTGTATTGAAATTACGTGTATCAGCTACAGAAGAAACAGTAATTTCATATGATAAAGATACTAAAATATTTAAGTTGAATCGCGATAAATCAGGTCGTGGTGTAAATGGAGAACGTGAAGTTGCTATTGAACCGATCGGAGAAAAAATAAATTTACAAATTTTTAGCGACCATTCATCATTAGAAATTTTTATTAATGGCGGACAACGTGTTTTAAGTTCTAGAATTTATCCATCTAAAGAAGCCAAAGGTATAGTATTTATACCAAATGGAAGTATGAATACAAATATAGATTTTTATCAAATTTAAGGAGCGTTTATAATGAAAAATTCAGTTTATTGGAAATTAAGTGCATTCTTCTTTGTATATTTCTTTTCATGGTTGGTATTTTTTGCTTTTCTACCTATATGGTTTGGTCAAAAACTTCAATTAACTGGTATGCAAATCGGAACAATTTATTCTGGAAATGCTATTTTTAGTATGGTATTACAACCTTTTTATGGATATCTTTCAGATAAAATTGGCATGAAAAGATATTTGTTATTTTTTATCGTTATATTAGTTGCTTTAACAGGTCCATTTTTCGTATTTGTTTATGAACCTTTATTGATAAATAACTTTTATGTTGGGGCAGTTATTGGTTCATTTGTTTTAAGTCTTGCGTATTATGCAGGTGTAGCTGTTATTGAATCATTCATAGAAAAATGTGGTCGTATTTATAATTTTGAATTTGGTCGTGCTCGTGCATGGGGTTCTCTTGGTGCTGCTGTAGGTGTATTTTGTGCAGGTCGTGCATTTAATTATGATCCAGACCTTATTTTCTGGATGGCTTCTGGTGGAGCAATTATTCTTCTTTTAATATTATTAACAGTACGTATTGATGAAAGTAAGGCTGATTTTATAAAATCTGAACCAATTAATTTAACAAATGTAAAACATTTATTCAGCATTAAAGATGTTTGGCTTTTCATGATTTTTATTTTAGGTTCTGCTTGCGTATATGGTGTATTTGATCAACAATTTGCTATTTACTATGCTTCTTTATTCCCAACTGTTGAACAAGGTAATGAAACTTTTGGTTATTTGAACTCTTTACAAATATTCCTTGAAGCTGGCGGTATGTGTATAGCACCATTTATTGTTAATAAAATTGGTCCAAAACATGGTTTAATCTTAGCTGGTTCTATCATGACTTTTAGAATGATTGGTTCTGGACTTGCAAATGACCCAATTAGTATTTCTATAATTAAATTATTACATGCTATTGAATTATCTATCTTATTAGTATCTGTATTTAAATATTTGGCTAAGAACTTTGATACAAGATTGTCTTCTGTATTGTATTTAGTAGGTTATCAATTATCAAACCAATTAGGCTCAGCTATTTTATCCCCAATTGTAGGAAATCTTTATGATACTGTTGGATTCAAAGTGGCATATCTATTCTTAGGTGCTGTTGTAGGTGTATTTACTGTATTCGGTGCATTTGTATTGATTTCAGATAAAAGAATACCAAAGGAAAAACAAAGTGAATTAAAAGAATATATTCAAAATGAAGGATAGGTGAGTTAGATGGATAAGAATATTGTTATCAGTATTAGCCGTAAATACGGTTGTGGTGGTCGTGAATTGGCACAAATTTTGGCAAAGAAATTAAATGTCAAATTATATGATAGAAAAATTGTGCATATTGCAGCGGCTAAATTGGAAACTGATGATTTAAATGAAAATGATTTATTAGAATTAGAAAATACTGTTAATCCATTAACTATGGCATTTTTCCCATTTCGTTCATTTGGTATTAATTTAGGCGAAGCAAGTAGAGGTATATTTTTGTCTGAAGCAAAAGCTATTAGAAGATTAGCTAATAGTGGAAGTTGTGTCATATTGGGAAGATGTGCTGATTTTGTGCTTGATGATTTGCCAAATCATTTTTCTATATTTGTTACTGCTGATGATGAGTTTAGAATAGAAAGAGGAAAAAATGTCTATGGCGGTAAAACTCTAAAAGAATTAAATATTGAAGATAAAAAAAGAGGAAGATATTACAATTATTATACAGGTAAAGAATGGGGAGATCCTACAAACTATAATTTAGTTGTAAATGTAAGTAAGTTTTCATTAGATGATGTTGCTGAAGCGATTATAAAATATATTGAAGAAGTTCAAGTAAATAGAACTAAATAATTTTTATTGATTTGATTTTGAGCAAAAATTTATTTTAAATAAATTGAGGAGAGAATTTATTATGTTTAACAAATCTACATTAACTATCACAACATCTGCTTTGGTTTTAATGAGTACGGGAGTAGCAGGAGCTGCTAGTAATCCATTTAGTGATGTTCCTCAAGATAGCTGGGCTTATGATGCAGTAGCAACACTTGCCGCTGATGGCGTAATTGACGGTTTCCCAGATGGAACATACCAGGGCAATAAAACAATGACACGTTATGAAATGGCTCAGATTGTAGCTCGTGCTATGGCAAAAGAAGATTTACAAAAAGCAGATAAAGCTATTGTAGATAAGTTAGCTGCTGAATTTGCAGAAGAACTAGATAATTTAGGTGTTAGAGTAGCAGACCTTGAAAAGAAAAGTGATAATGTAAAATTCACAGGAACAGCTCGTTTACGTTATGATGATGGCGATATCAATGCAACTAACCCAAAAGCTGATTGGGATAAAGATAGTGCAAGCCATGCTCATATTGAATACTGGATTAAAGGAAAAGTAAACGACAATTGGACAGGTGTAAGCCAGATTGAAACAGAATACAATATGAAATCCGATAGCATCACTGCATATGGAGACAAAGATATGCAAGTAAATAAAATATATGCAGAAGGTAATTTCGGCGATAGCATGTTAAAATTAGGTCGTTATGGAGAATTTTCTTCATACGGAAGAATTATCGATACTGAAATTTCTGGTGCAGAATATACATTTGAAGCTGGCGATTTATCTGGAGCATTAACTTATGGTAGATTAAAAGATAGTAGAACATTAGCTGGAACTAAATTCGAAAATAAATCAGGTGGAGAATATGGAGCATATCTTGGAACAGAATATTCTTCTGCTAGATTGAAATATAATCTTAGCCCAGTAACAGCAATTGGTGCAACATATGGTAGATTAAATGAAGTAACAGTAGCAGAAAAAGGCAATAATTTCCAAGATAGTGTAAACTTCTGGGAAGCAGGATTTAATACAAAACTTGCAGACAATTTAACATTAATGGCAGCATATAGTAAATCTGATTTAGATGGAGTAACAGATAGTGTTGGCAGTGAAGTGGTAAATGATGGATGGTTTAGTGAACTTCGCTATAAACAACACAATCCAAGTGATGTAGGTTCCTTTGCAATCTTCACAAACTATAGAAATGTAGGTGCATTCTCAACAATAGATGCAACAGTAGACTATACTGAAAACGTAAGAGGATGGACACTTGGCTTTGACTATGTACCAATGGAAAATACAACAATAGAAGTATTCTACACAACAGGTACACAAGTAAATGCAACAAGTACAGAAGGTAGACAAGATGTAGATATCTTCCGTGCACAAATGGAATTTTATTTCTAATCATATATTATTAATAAATTTAAAAGAACTACTTTTTAAGTAGTTCTTTTTTTATAAAATCTTAATAGTTGTTTAACATTCATAATATATAATATAAATTTTAAGCATATTTAGTTATTAATATAATTTATAAAAAATGGTTGCATTTTTTTGAAGATGGTGATATTATATAAAACCATCAAACGGGTTTTATATATACTCGTGAAATTTTAATTTCATAAACATGAAATATAAGGAGAGAGATTTTGACACATTTAGAAGCTTTAGCAAAAGCAGAACAATATCAAAGTAAAATGGCAAAAATTGCCAAAAAAAGTTATTGGAAGCCACAATATCATATTAGTGCTCCTGCAAATTGGATTAATGACCCTAATGGATTTTGTTATTTTAATGGTGAATATCATGTATTTTATCAATATCATCCATATTCTAGCCAATGGGGTCCTATGCATTGGGGACATGTAGCAAGTAAGGATTTAGTTAATTGGAAAACAAAGCCGATAGCACTTGCACCAACTGATGAATATGATAGAGATGGTTGCTTTTCTGGTAGTGCAATAGAAAAAGATAATACTTTATATCTTTTTTATACAGGACATGTAGTTTTGGATAAAGAAAATGATAAAGATGATGCACAATTGCAAACTCAATGTGTAGCAATCAGTGAAGATGGTATAAATTTTAAAAAATTGGAGAACAATCCAATTATCAATATAGATAGTTTTCCTGAAGATTTAAATATTCTTAAGGAACATTTTAGAGACCCTAAAGTTTGGAAATATAATGATATGTATTATAAAGTAGTAGGGGCTCAAACAACAGAAAAAACAGGACAAGCATTAATTTATAAATCCAAGGATTTATTAAATTGGGAATTTGTTAATGTAATGGCTATGTCTACAGAAGAAGAAAATTTAGGTTTTATGTGGGAATGCCCTAATTTTGCAGAGATAGATAATCATGAAGTATTGATTTTATCTCCGCAAGGTGTAGAGCCAGAAGGTAATAAATTTTTAAATTTACATCAATCAGGTTATTTCTTGGGAAAAATGGACTATAATACAGGAATTTTTGAACGTGAAAATGACTTTGAGATGTTAGATTATGGTTTTGATTTTTATGCTCCACAAATAATGCAGGATGAAAAAAATAATCGTTGTTTAATGATTGGTTGGCTTGCTATGTGGGAAAGCGAGATGCCAGAACAAGAAGAAGGTTGGGCTGGTATGATGAGTATTCCTCGTGTTTTAGAAGTGAAAAACAATAAAGTATATAGTTTACCAATACCAGAGTTGAAAAAATTAAGAAAAAATAATGTGAATTATGATGTAAACTTAGTTCAAAATTGTATTTTAGAAGGAATAAATGGCGATTGTTATGAATTAAATACTGTTTTTGATTTGACAAAAGCAAATGGTTTTAACTTAAAATTGCGTGTTTCTGAAAATGAAGAAACGGTTATTAGCTATGATAAAAATAGTAAAATATTTAAATTAAATCGCGATAAATCTGGTAAAGGTGTAACTGGTGAACGTGAAGTAAAAGTTAATTTACAAGATGAAAAGATTTCTTTGCAGATATTCAGTGATTATTCTTCTTTAGAAATTTTCATCAATGGTGGAGAATATGTAATCAGTTCTCGTATTTATCCTACGCAAGAAGCAACAGGAATTGTCTTTGAGCCTATGGGTGAAATAAAAGCTAAGATTGATTTTTACGAAATTTAATAATAAAAAATAATTATTTTGATAGAAGGATAGATAAAAATTATCTATCCTTTATTTTTATGTAAAAATTTAAAAGTAATATTTTGCTTATTGTTATGAAGTTATTTATAATTAAAGAAAAGTCACAAAATTTATTTTGAGAAAGGGTGATAATTTATGGACTATTTGAAAAAAGTATTATTAGATGTATTCGATTTGAATGCAGATAGGGCATCAATGGAAGAAATTTCCGAGAGAATTGAAAGTGGAGCTTTATTAAAGGGCACGAATATGGCTATTTTAATTTTAGCTATGTTTATTGCTTCTATTGGTTTGAATATGAATAGTACAGCTGTAATTATTGGGGCAATGTTAATATCTCCGCTTATGGGCGTTATTATGGCTATAGGTTATGGTATAGCTACATATGATACGGCTTATGTGCGTAAGTCATTTTTAAAATTATTATTTCAAGTAGGATTTTGTATTTTAACATCAACTATTTATTTTTATATATCACCAATTTCTACGGCTTCTTCAGAGTTATTGGCACGTACAGAACCTACGATATGGGACGTTTTGATAGCATTATTTGGTGGACTTGCAGGGATAATAGGTATAACTCGTAAAGAAAAAAGTAATGTAATTCCAGGTGTAGCCATTGCCACAGCTTTGATGCCACCACTTTGTACTGCGGGATATGGTATCGCTACACATTCTTTGAAATTCTTTAGTGGTGCTTTATATTTATTTTGTATAAATGGTGTGTTTATTTGTTTATCAACTTTTATAGTTTTAAAATTTATTAAAGTTCCTGCAAAACAATATGTATCTATTCAAGTGTTGCGTAGACAGAAATTTTATTTAGCAATTATCGGTATTATAACAATCATTCCTAGTGTATATACAGCTTATCAAAGTGTAAGAGATAATGTAGAAAAAGCACAAGCTACTAGCTATATAAATGAATATTTTAATTATGATGATAGACAAGTAGTTGCTTATCATATAAGAGAAGATAGTAAGACTTTTGAAGTAGTTTTAATCGGCAAAACTTTAGAAGAGACACAGATTGATAAACTGAAAAAAGATTTATTAAATTATAGCCAGCTTAAAGATTTAAATTTAAAAATCATTCAAAATGTTTATGATGAAGGTTATTCAAAGCAAGATATTGAAAAATTGATAAATAGTAGTATTCAACAGCGTGATGGCGTTTTGAATGTGGCTAATAAAGATAGTGATTTGATGAAATATCAAAATTTAAGTGTACAATATTATCCAGCATATCAAAGAATAACGGATAATCAAGCAATCTTAAAAGCTTTTAATACAAAAGGAAAGATTTTATTTCCACAAATTGATAAGATTGAAGGCGGAACAATTAATAATATCAATGAAAAAGGTGAAGTAAATGCTTTAAAATTTATGGTCATTGTATATGTAAAAGAACAATTATCTAGCCAGGATGTAGTGAAATTGAAATCATGGATGGAAAGCGAAGCTAATATGCCTGTGATTTTAAATGTTCAAATTAGTTCTGATAATGAAGATAATATTATTTCAGGGAATGGTATATCTTGGTGATAAATAAAAAATAAATTATGTAAGTTTATGATATAATTGAATAAATTCTTAATGAGAAAAGAGTGTGGTTTTATGAGTATAAAATTATTTGCTACAGACTTAGATGGTACATTATTAAATAAAAATGGTGAAATATCTCCAGCTAATAAACAAGCTATAAAGGAAATGGCAAAAGAAGGTATTATACCAACAATTGCAACAGGTAGAATGTATGAGGCCTCTCGTAGATTTGCTGAACAATTAGAATTAGATGTGCCCATTATTACTTATAATGGTGCTTTAATAAAATCTGTATCTGGAAAAGTGTATTTTGAAGGTTTTTTACCTCCCAAAATTGTCAGTGAAATTTATGATTATTGTAAAGAAATGAAGTATTATTTTCAAACTTATCAAGATGATAAATTATATTATGAAGCTTATACAGATAAGACAAAAGGGTATGAAGAAGGCATTAATATAAAAGGTTATGCCATCGGTGAAAAAGTATATAAATTAGTAGATAGAATTCCTAAAATTTTAGTCATCACTACTAGTAATGAAGAAAGTGATGAAGTGGCAAGGCTTTTTAATGAAAAATTTTCTGGTCAAGCACATGCTGCGAAATCTCAATTTAATTATGTAGAAATAATGGCACCTAATATAAGTAAAGCAAGTGGTCTTCATCATTTGGTAGAAAAATTAGGTTTGGGTATAGATGAAGTGATGGCTATAGGTGATGCAAATAATGATGTTCCTATGTTGAAAGTGGCTGGATTTAGCGCTGTTATGGGAAGTGCTAAAGATGATGTCAAGGCTTGTGGTGATGTAGTTGTGGGCGATTGTGAACATGATGGCGTTGCCGAAGCAATTTATAAATATGTATTGAAAAAAGATATTTGAGCGATTATTATATAAGAATGGATAATGTTCCTAGTTTATAGATTAGAGGTGTTAGATATGAAAGATTTTCGTTTGATAATTGTTACTGGTATGTCTGGAGCTGGGAAAACATTAGCATGTCGTAATCTTGAAGATTTGGGTTATTTTTGTGTTGATAATTTACCTCCTGTATTGATACCAAAATTTGTAGATTTATGTAGTAATTCTACAGAAAATATGCAGAAATTTGTCTTGGTAGTAGATACACGTAGTAAAGATTTTTTTGATACATTTAATCAAGTTTTAGATGAGATTGATGCACAAAAAGTAAATTATCATTTATTATTTATGGATGCTTCTGATGAAGTAATTATTCGTCGTTATAAAGAAACTCGTAGACGTCATCCAATGGACCCTAATGTTTTAGTTAGTGATGCTATTGAACTTGAACGTAAAGCTTTAGATAAAATAAAAAAACGCGCTAATTTCATTATTGATACTAGCTGTTTAAAACGCGCTGAATTGAAAGAACGCCTTACAAAAATGTTTAAAACTGATGATACTGGAAAAATGAATATCAGTATTTTATCTTTTGGGTTTAAATTCGGTTTGCCTTTAGATGCTGATTTAGTTTTTGATGTGAGATTTTTGCCTAATCCATTTTATGATGAAAAACTTCGCTATAAGAGCGGAACTGTGCCAGAAGTGGCAGCTTATATAGAAAAACATGAAGTTACTAAAGAATTTAAGAAGAAATTAGATGATTTAGTAGAATTTTTAATACCACAATATATCAATGAAGAAAAAAGTCAGTTGGTAATTGCTGTGGGCTGTACAGGTGGTATGCATCGCTCTGTATATATAGCTAATCATTTATATAATTTATTAAATGAAAAAGGTTATGTGGCAAATTTAGAACATCGTGATTTGATGAAAAATGAAGTAAGAGAACATAGAGCAAATTGAACATAGTAAAATAAGAAAGTAGGGGATTAAATGCATTTATTAAAATGGCTTTATCCTGGAATGCGATTTAAGCGTTGGTTATGTTTATTTGCTGTTGGTGCACTGCTTACAGGTTTAGGCTTAGCCATAGTATTCAATTATAAATATATAGATAGCATTGAAGAATTTTTATTTTATGCTGTGTATACATGGACAGGTTCATATGATTATATGATAACTGCAATCGTAGGTATAGCTATAATCGTCTTTGGCTTGATAATAATGTTATTAGCTACGAGAATGGTCATTCGTTCATTGATAACAGTGCTTGTTCCTGATAAGTCTGGAAGATTAGTAGATATGATTTATGAACATCGCAAATTGGATAAAGGTCCAAATGTTACTGTTGTCGGTGGCGGTACAGGTCTTTCTGTGCTTCTTCGTGGTATGAAAGAGGAAACTAGAAATGCTACTGCTATTGTTACTGTAGCAGATGATGGCGGTTCTTCTGGTAGACTTCGTGAAGAATTTAATATTGTGCCTCCAGGCGATTTGCGAAATTGTTTAGTAGCTTTAGCAGATACAGAACCAATGATGGAAAAGTTATTTCAATATCGTTTTAGTGGAAATAGTGATTTAGCTGGCCATAGCTTTGGTAATTTATTTATTACAGCAATGACAGAAGTTACTGGCGATATCGAACAAGCTTTAAAAGAGTCAAGCCGTGTATTAGCTGTAAAAGGGAGAGTTTTCCCAGCGACAACAGCTAAAATTCGTTTAAGTGCAACTATGGAAGATGGAACTATCGTAGAAGGTGAGTCTCAAATTCCGTTAGTGCATAAACGCATAAAACGTGTGCATATTTTTCCACACCATGTAGAGCCAGTGCCTTCTTCCATAAAAGCTATCAGAGAAGCTGAAGTCATTGTATTTGGTCCAGGAAGTTTATATACAAGTATAATCCCTAATTTATTAGTGGATAATATTGCTGATGAAATCAAAAAAAGTAAAGCTATAAAGATTTATATTTGTAATGTAATGACTCAACCAGGAGAGACAGATGATTATACAGCTTCTATGCATGTAAAAGCTTTGATTGAACATGGCGGTGCAGGTATAGTTGATTATGTTTTAGTTAATAATAAAGAGATTTCTGCAGAAATGCAGGAATATTATGCGCAAAAAGGTCAATATCCTGTGCTTGTTGACGAAAAAGCTGTAGAAGATTTAGGTGTTGGTTTATTTAAAGCAGATATAATTGATGATTCAGAAATGATACATCATGATTCAATGAAATTAGCACAAAATGTAATGAAAATATATCATACATTAAAAGAAAATTGAGTTTAAAATAGAATAATATATTTTGAAAGTTGGTTTTAGATGCCATCATTTGCAAGTCAAGTTAAGAATGAATTGGTACATGTGTTGGGCTCTCAAGTATGTTGCAAAACAGCGGAATTAGCTGCACTGCTACGTATGGGAGCCACTATTTCTTTTAATAGCAAACATGATTTTGGTATAAATTTTGTTACTGAAAATGCGGCAGTAGCCAGAAAAATTTTGACTTTGTTAAAAGCAAGTGTACCACAAGGTATTCATACAGAAGTTACAGTTAGACGTTCTCGTCGTTTACGAAAACACAATAATTATGCTGTTAGAGCTACACCATCGCCAGAAGCTAGTAGCATTTTGAAGAAATTAGGGTTTTTGACTGCAAAAAATTTATTAGATGCAGGTACTGACCGCAATATTTTACAAAATGATTGTTGTAAGATAGCTTATCTAAGAGGGGCTTTTTTAGGTGGTGGTTCTGTCAATAAACCAGAAGGTGAATATCATTTAGAATTTGTAACAGATAATTATACTTTTGCAAAGTTGATACGTGATTTGTGTCATGAATTATATTTACCTGTAGGGCTTACAGATAGAAAAAATGTATATATTGTATATTTAAAAGAAAGTGAAGCTATTTTAGAATTATTAGCTTTAATTGGTGTAGAGGAAAGTTTATTGCAAGCTTTTGAATCTGCACGTAATTTAAAAGAAATTAGAAATCAGGTTAATCGTTTAGTTAATTGTGAAACTGCTAATTTACAAAGAACGATTAATGCTGCTATGAAGCAAATTGAGAATATAAATTTATTGATAAAATATGACGAATATGATGAGTTACCGAAAGTATTAAAACAAACGGCTAATTTACGTTTAAATAATCCAGAGGCTTCGCTTACCGAGTTGGCGGAATTGTTAAATTGTAGTCGTTCTGCGATTAATCATCGCATGCGTAAGATTGATGCTTTAGCAATGCAAATCAGGAAGGACAATAGTATAGAAGAATGAATTTAAAAAAAATAGCGTTGAGTATAATACTTTTATTTGTAATATTTATGGGTGGAGTGATTGCTTCAGTATATATTTATCCACCAAAGGGAGTTATGATTTTTGAATATCATCGTGTCAATGATGACACTGTAGATACAGATGATTATTCTTTATCTAGGGAACAATTTCAAGAACAATTGGATTATTTTAAGGAAAATAATTACCATACAATTTCAATGATGGATTTTATTCGTGCTGAAAAATATGGTGAAGAATTGCCAGAAAATCCTATTATTATAACTTTTGATGATGGCTATGAGGATAATTATACTAATATGATGCCTATGATTAATGCAATGGGTATGAAAGCCACTATGTTTATGGCAACTAATTATATTGGTAAAGAAAATTATGTTAGTTGGCAACAGTTGAAAGAAATGCAGGATAATAATATTGAAATTGGCAGTCATACGGCAAATCATTTACCATTGACTGAAGTAGAAAATTTGGATAATGAAATTAAATTATCTAAATTATTGATGGAATGGAATGGATTAAAAACAATATATTTCTTCTCTTATCCTAATGGAGTTTATACAAAGGAAAGTATTCAGTGTTTAAAGGATAATAATTATTTAGCAGCAGTAACAGGTGATGCTGGATATAATACTTTTAAGACTGATAAATATTTATTACAACGAACAAATGTGTCAAATTATCGTTTTGGCTATATAGGTTTTCAATGGCGTATATTAAAGACAAAAATTTTATATAGATTAGGAATTAATCAGCATTAATAAAGGATAGGGGTATTTTTTGTTTATGAAAAAAAATAAGATTTTTTCATTTATATTATCATTGACAATGATATGTAATTTTACATTAGCTCAAGCTCAAGATAATAATGAAAAAGATTTAAAAAACACAATAGTTTTAGCAAATAAAGATAAAGATGTAGAAAAATATGAAGCCGATAAATTATTATTTATGGAAACAAAAGATGATGATACTACCCTTTTATTTTCTGATTCTCCTGAAACTGTGGAGCAAGATGGGATTTTATATCAAGATACAGTGAAAGGTGATACACGATTATTGTATTATCACTTGAATGGAATGAAGGAAGATAAAAAAATAGCTGTAGTTATTCAGAATATGTCTGATAAATCTAATGTGGTTAAAGTAACAAAAGAAGCTGTAGCAGGCCCTAGTGAAGATTATCTTTATGTAGGAAAAGTAACTATGCAAAGATATTTTAATAGTCATGAAACTAGAGAAATAGAACTTGCTCCATATAGTAAAACTTTTTTGCGTGTAGAAGATGATGAACGTATTGTGCCAAGTGGTGGTTTAGTATATGGTCTTTTTGATTTTTATGCGCAAGAACCATTAAAGGTGAGCGTAGTAATTGCACCTACTGATAAAAATTTATTAAGATATGTAAATTATGCGCCTATTTTGGAAAAAGACCAGCATCGTTTAAGAGGAACGTATGAGGGAAAAGAACGCTATTTAACAAATAGAAGAGCTTATAATCCAGAAGAAATGGGAAAAGCGTATTTTTATATAGGTGATAATAAAACAGACCTTTATAAATATGGTAAAGATAATACCGATAATTCTGTTACACAAAATTTTGGTAATTATGGCATAGTATATAACTTTGAGCCTAAACTTGAAGGCAAAGGAAAGACAAGTTTTTATCTTAAGCCTTTAGGTGGAGTTTATGCTGGTGCTATGGCAGTAAAAGTTGGTGAAAATGGTGAATATAAAATGATTTCTACACCAGATGATTTGCCATTCTTTGGTCATGAAAAAGATATTAATTACTATGCTTATTTAGGAACATATAATAATAGTGATAAATTAAGCTTTTTATATACACCACCAGGAGCATCAAATTTACCAGTACAAATTATTTTAATACCAGAAAAATAATAGAAAATGAAAAAAACTACTTGAAGATGATGATTTTCAGGTAGTTTTTTTTATATATTTTGCTAGACTTGCTTATTTGATTAAAAACATATACAATATTATATATTAAATCGCAAAGGAGAGATAAGTATGAAACATATTAAAACTGTTAACAAACCTTACCTTCAGGCTACTATTAAAACTGGCGGTTGTGGCGAATGCCAAGCTTCTTGTCAGTCTGCTTGCAAAACTTCTTGCACAGTTGGCAATCAGGTTTGCGAAAAACACTAATATTTCTCAAGTAGGGGGCTGTATTGACAGTCCCTTTCTTAGTGATTTTAAAAAGTTTAAAATTTATGGTAATAAATAACTCAATTATAAATTTATATATTGAGTTTAATTATAAATTATATTTATTTTTAGAGGTGTGAATTTTAAATAATGGTTATGAGTAATAAAATACACAAGTTTTATCAAAATGGAATGTACATATTATTAGATGTAAATAGCTCTACTGTACATTTAATTGATAAAACTGTTTATGATGTAATGGATTATTTTGATGGCACAAATGATGAAGAAGTAATTAAAAATTTGGCTGATAAATATGATGAAAAAGACCTTCGTGAAATTTTAGAAGAATTACATGAATTAATGGAACGTGGAGAATTATTTGCTCCTGATATTGATGTACCTCCATATTTTGGCGAAACAGGTCTTGTAAAATCCATGTGCCTTCTTGTAGCAGAAGATTGCAATTTACGTTGTAAATATTGTTTTGCTGGTACAGGTGATATGGGTCATGACCGTCGTTTGATGACAAAAGAAGTTGGTAAAGCTGCTGTTGATTATATCATTGCACATAGCGGTAAACGTAAACATTGCGAAATTGACTTTTTCGGTGGCGAACCACTTGTTAATATGCCTGTTGTAAAATATGTAACAGAATATGTACGTCAAAAAGAAAAAGAAACAGGAAAAGTATTTAAATTAACACTTACTACAAATGGTGTTTTATTAAATGATGAAAATATTAAATGGCTCAATGATAATAATATCAGCATGGTATTAAGCCTTGATGGTAGAAAAGAAGTTCATGATTATATGCGTCCTGATGTTGGTGGACATGGCACATATGATAAAGTTGTTAAAAACTTTAAAAAATTAGTTGATTCCCGTGATGGCAATAATTATTATTTACGTGGTACATTCACTAATCGCAATATGGACTTTTCTAAAGATGTACTCAGCATGGCTGATGAAGGTTTTGATATTTTATCTGTAGAGCCAGTTGTATTAAAAGATTCTCCATATGGCTTTACAAAAGAAGATTTACCAAAAATCTTTGCTGAATATGATAAATTAACAGAAATTTATTTAAAACGTAAAAAAGAAGGTAAAGGTTTCTTCTTTTTCCACTTTAATATCGATTTAGAACATGGCCCTTGCGTAGCTAAGCGCTTGAGTGGTTGTGGAGCTGGTCATGAATATTATGCTGTAGCTGCAGATGGTAATATGTATCCTTGCCATCAGTTTGCAGGCAGAGAAAACTATATGCTTGGAAATGTATTTGAAGGCGTAAAAAATAAAGAGCTTCCAAAAGAATTTAGAAAAACTCATGTATTAAGCAAAGAAAAATGTCGTGATTGTTGGGCTAAATTCTTCTGTAGTGGTGGTTGTCATGCTAATGCTGACTTATTCCATGGCAATATCCATGAACCATATGAACTTGGTTGTGAATTACAGAAAAAACGTTGTGAATGTGCTATTGTAGTAAAAACTGCTGAAAAATTTGGTTTATAATTCATTTATAAAAATGTAATATATTTTAATTAATATACAGTTTACACTTTGAAAAAGAATTTTTCTCTATAGAAGATAAAAAATACATCTTGGAGAAAAATTCTTTTTTCTTTACAAGAAAATATATTTTTATAAAAATTTTGTAAAGATTTTGTTAGATAAATTATTTTTATTAATAGGATAATAAATTTATAACGGAAAAACTGCTGATTTAGATTGACAATTTGATATAATTTATTGTATTATAATCCTAGTGAAAAACTTAGACATATATTTGAACGATAATTTATGATTATACGTCTAGTGGTCTAATTAAGTTGTTATAAGCTAGAGTATGTATTTACATATTTTAGTTAAATATTATTCCAGTAAACTGGAAAAATTTTTTTTTACTTTTTAGGGGGTATTTTAAAAATGGCAGTTAAAGTTGCTATTAATGGTTTCGGCCGTATTGGTCGTCTCGCTTTCAGACAAATGTTCGATGCAGAAGGTTATGAAGTTGTTGCAATCAACGACTTAACAAGCCCAAAAATGCTTGCTCACCTTCTTAAATACGATTCTACTCAGGGTAGATATGAATATGCTGACAGCGTTGAAGCTGGTGAAAACTCCATTACTGTAAATGGTAAAGAAATCACTATCTATGCTAAACCAAATCCTGAAGAATTACCTTGGGGCGAACTTGATGTAGACGTAGTTTTAGAATGCACAGGTTTCTTTGCTTCCAAAGCTAAAGCAGAAGCTCATATCAAAGCTGGTGCTAAAAAAGTTGTTATCTCCGCTCCTGCTGGTAACGATCTTCCTACAATCGTTTACAATGTAAACCATGAAACTTTAAAAGCTAGCGATACAGTTATTTCCGCTGCTTCTTGTACAACTAACTGCTTAGCTCCAATGGCTAACGCTCTTAACAAACTTGCTCCTATCCAGAGCGGTATCATGACTACAGTTCATGCTTACACTGGTGACCAGATGACTCTTGATGGCCCTCAGCGTAAAGGTGACTTACGTCGTTCCCGTGCTGCAGCTGTTAATATCGTTCCTAACTCCACTGGTGCTGCAAAAGCTATCGGTCTTGTTATTCCTGAATTAAACGGTAAATTAATCGGCTCCGCACAGCGCGTTCCTACCCCTACAGGATCTACTACTATTTTAGTAGCAGTTGTAAAAGGCCATGTAACTGTTGATGAAATCAATGCTGCTATGAAAGCTGCTGCAACTGAATCTTTCGGTTACACTGAAGAACAACTCGTATCCAGCGATGTTATCGGTATGAGATTTGGTTCCCTCTTCGATGCAACTCAGACTATGGTTGCTCCTATGGAAGATGGCAACACTCAAGTACAAGTTGTTTCTTGGTATGATAACGAAAACAGCTACACTAGCCAGATGGTTCGTACAATTAAATACTTCGCTGAACTTAAGTAATTTGATTTGTGCAGCCTTTTATGGACCGGTCTTAAAAAGGCCGGTCCTATTTTGAATTTACGGAGGGTTTTATTTAATGAATAAGAAATCTATTAGAGACATTGATGTAAACGGTAAAAAAGTCTTTATTCGTGTAGACTTTAACGTACCAATGGACGAAAATCAAAACATCACTAATGACAAACGTATTCGTGCTACATTACCTACTTTAAATTATCTTTTAGAAAACAATGCAGCAATTATTCTTGCTTGCCATGTTGGTCGTCCAAAAGGACAGAGAGTTCCTGAATTATCTGTTAAACCTATCGTTGCTAGACTTTCTGAACTCTTAGGTAAAGAAGTTAAATATGCTGAAGATTGTGTTGGCGAAGCTGCAAGTAAAGCTGCTGCTGATTTAAAACCAGGTGAAGTATTACTTCTTGAAAACCTCCGTTATCACAATGAAGAAACTAAAAATGATCCTGAATTTGCAAAACAACTTGCTTCTTTAGCAGATGTTGCTGTTGATGATGCATTTGGTGTATCTCACAGAGCACATGCTTCTAACGCTGGTATTGCTCAGTATGTAGAAGTTGTTGGCGGTTTCTTAATTGAAAAAGAAATTCAGTTCATTGGTAAAGCATTATCCAATCCAGAACGTCCTTTCGTTGCTATCATTGGTGGTGCAAAAGTTTCTGACAAAATCGGTGTTATTTCCAACTTATTAGAAAAAGCTGATGCAGTTGTAATCGGTGGCGGTATGGCAAATACATTCCTCGCTGCTCAAGGTAAAGGTATTGGTTCTTCTTTATTCGAAGAAGAAAAATTACCACTTGCTAAAGAATTACTTGCAAAAGCTGAAGAAAAAGGCGTAAAAGTATTCCTTCCTGCTGAAGTTGTTGTTGCAGATAAATTTGCAGCAGATGCAAATCACAAAACTGTATCCGTTGATGAAGTTCCAGCTGACTGGATGATTCTTGATAACAAATTCAGCAAAGAATGCCAAGAAGCTTTAGAAAATGCAAAAACAATCGTATGGAATGGACCTATGGGTGTATTCGAATTTGATGCATTCGCTCATGGTACTGAAGATATCGCTCATGCAGTTGCTGAATCCACTGGTATCAGCATTGTTGGTGGCGGTGACTCCATTGCTGCTCTTAAGAAAACTGGTCTTTCTGACAAAATTACTCACATTTCCACTGGTGGCGGTGCTACATTAGAATTCCTCGAAGGTAAACCAATGCCAGGTATTGCAGCTATTGCTGACAAATAATAAAAATAAATTATAAAGAGGTTGATTTGATAATGCGTAAACCTATTATTGCTGGTAACTGGAAAATGAACAATACAGTAGCTGCTGGTACTGCTCTTGTAAAAGAATTAGCTTCACTTGTAAAAGATAACAATGCTGTAGATATCGTTGTATGCCCAACATTTACTGCTCTTGCTGCTGTTTGTGAAGCTGTAAAAGGTACTAACATTCACGTTGGTGCTCAGAACGTTCATTGGGAAAAAAGCGGTGCTTTCACTGGCGAAATTTCCGCTGAAATGCTCACAGAATTTGGCGTTGAATATGTTGTAATCGGTCACTCCGAACGTCGTGAAATGTTTGGTGAAACTGATGAATATGTAAATAAACGTGCAAAAGCTGCATTAGCTGCTGGTATTACTCCTATCGTTTGCTGTGGTGAAACTTTAGAAACTCGTGAAGCTGGTACAACTAATGATTTCGTTAGTGGTCAGATCAAAGCTGCACTTGAAGGTTTAACTGCTCAGCAAGTTGCTAGCCTTGTTATTGCTTATGAACCAATCTGGGCTATCGGTACTGGTAAAACTGCTACATTTGAACAAGCTGAAGAAGTTTGCGCTTGCATTCGTGAAACTGTTAAAGCTATGTTTGATGAAGCTACTAGCGATGCTGTTCGTATTCAATATGGCGGAAGTGTAAAACCTGCTACTATTGATGGTTTAATGCAAAAACCAAACGTTGATGGTGCTTTAGTTGGTGGCGCTTCTTTAAAAGCTGCTGATTTCAGTGCTATTGTTAACTTTAAATAATTTTTATTATTGATGAACCGTGTGGCACATGGGGATTGCCTGTAATGCAGGAAGCACACATCATAGTAAATTATAAAATGATTTTAACTGGTGTGTGCTATGCTATTTTAAAATTAATAGATTGAGGTAGTGTAATAATGTCAAAACTTAACGCTCCTGTTGCTTTAATTATTATGGATGGTTGGGGAGTTGGCGATGCTCAAAGCACAACTAATGCTGTTAATGTAGGTAAAACACCTGTTATTGATGGTTTAACAGCAAAATATCCTCATGCTCAACTTGCTTGCTCTGGTGAAGCAGTAGGTCTTCCTGATGGACAAATGGGAAATTCCGAAGTTGGTCATACAAATATTGGTGCTGGTCGTATCGTTTATCAAGAATTAACACGTATTACAAAAGCTATACGTGAAGGCGCATTCTTCAAAAATCCTGTATTTTTGGATGTTATTAATGCTGTTAAGAAAAACAATGGTGCGCTTCATTTAATGGGATTATTATCCGATGGTGGCGTTCATAGCCATAATAGTCATCTTTATGCACTCTTACAGCTTGCAAAACAAGAAGGCGTTGAAAACGTTTTCGTTCATGCTTTCCTTGATGGACGTGATGTACCACCATCTAGTGCTGCTGATTATTTAGCTGAGCTTGAAGCTAAATTAAAAGAAATTGGCGTTGGTAAAATAGCTACAATTTCTGGTCGTTATTATGCTATGGACCGTGATAAACGTTGGGATCGCGTTCAGAAAGCTTATAATGCTATCGCTTTAGGCGAAGGTGTAAAACAAGCTTCTAGCGAACTTGCAATTAAAAATTCTTATGAAGAAGATACTACTGATGAATTTGTTGTTCCTGTTGTTGTTGGCAACTATGCAGGTATGACAAGCAATGATGGAGCTATTTTCTTTAACTTCCGTCCTGATAGAGCACGTGAACTTACTCATGCTTTTGTGGATACTACTTTTGATGGCTTTGCTCGCAATGAAGATTTGAAAATTACATTTGCAACAATGACTCAATATGAAAAAGGTATGAATGTAGAAATTGCTTATAAACCTGAGTCTTTAACAAATACTTTAGGTGAATATGTAAGCAAACTAGGTTATACTCAACTTCGTATTGCAGAAACTGAAAAATATGCACATGTAACTTTCTTCTTTAATGGCGGTATTGAACAGCCTTATGAAGGTGAAGATCGTATATTAGTACCTTCTCCAAAAGTTGCTACTTACGATTTACAACCTGAAATGAGTGCTATTGAAGTTACTGATAAAGTTGTAGAAGCTATTTTATCTAAAAAATATGATTTCATCATTTTAAACTATGCTAATGGTGATATGGTTGGTCATACAGGTGTTATGGAAGCAGCTGTAAAAGCTGTAGAAACTGTAGATACTTGTGTTGGTCGCTTTGTAGATGCAATAAAACAAGTTGGCGGTACTGTATGTATTACAGCTGACCATGGTAATGCTGAAAAAATGTTAGATGAAGAAACTAAAGAAGCATTTACAGCACATACTACAAATCCTGTACCATTTATCGTAGTTTCTGATAAAGTAAAAGAAGTTAAAGATGGTGCTTTATGTGATATTGCTCCAACTTTATTGAAATTAGCAGGTCTTGAAGTTCCAGCAGAAATGACTGGAAAAGCTTTAATCGATTAATATTATCTTATTGGCAGATTAAGTTTTAACATAAGATTATATTATTGAAATAAGAAAAACTATTGTTATTTTAAGTTTTAGTTTCATAAACTTGAATAATGATATCATATAATGATATAATGTATATCGTGTATAAAATGTATATATTAAGGAGAGGAAACAAAGATGATCTATTCACAAGAAGTGTCTAATATGACATGTGTGGCAAAAGGCATTGAAAAACATGGCCCAGCTCCAATTCCTGAAGAAGGCAAATGGGTACAGGCTAAAGAAATTAAAGATATCAGCGGTTTAACTCATGGTGTTGGCTGGTGTGCTCCTCAACAGGGTGCATGTAAACTAACTCTTAATGTTAAAGAAGGCGTTATCCAAGAAGCTTTAGTAGAAACTATTGGTTGCTCTGGTATGACTCATTCCGCAGCTATGGCTTCTGAAATTCTTCCTGGTAAAACTATTCTTGAAGCATTAAACACAGACCTCGTTTGTGATGCTATTAACACTGCTATGAGAGAATTATTCCTCCAGATTGTATACGGTAGAACTCAGACTGCATTCTCCGAAGGTGGTCTTCCTATCGGTGCTGGCCTCGAAGACCTTGGTAAAGGTTTAAGAAGCCAAGTTGGTACTATGTATGGTACACTTGAAAAAGGTCCTCGTTATCTTGAACTTGCTGAAGGTTATGTAACAAGAATTGCTCTTGATGCAGAAGATCGTATCATTGGTTATGAATTCGTTCACCTCGGCAAAATGATGGAAATGATCACTAAAAAAGGTATTCCTGCACAGGAAGCTTTAGAAAAAGCAAAAGGTACTTATGGACGTTTTGCTGACGCTGCAAGATACGTAGATCCTCGTAAAGAATAATACAAGAAAATAGGAAGGAATGAAAATAAATGGCATTGTTTGAAAGTTACGAACGTCGTATTGACAAAATTAACAAAGCTTTAGACAGCTATGGCATCTCTTCTTTAGAAGAAGCTAAAAAAATCTGTGATGATAAAGGCATAGATGTAGCTAAAATCGTTAAAGATACACAGCCAATCTGCTTTGAAAATGCTTGCTGGGCTTACACAGTAGGTGCAGCTATGGCTATTAAAAAAGGTACTACAAAAGCTGTAGAAGCTGCTAAAATTATTGGTGAAGGTTTACAGGCTTTCTGTATTCCAGGTTCTGTTGCTGAAAACAGAAAAGTTGGTTTAGGTCATGGTAATCTTGCATCCATGCTTTTAAGTGAAGATGCAAAATGCTTTGCTTTCCTTGCTGGTCATGAATCTTTTGCTGCTGCAGAAGGTGCTATTAAAATTGCTGAAAAAGCAAACAAAGTAAGAAAAGAACCATTAAAAGTTATTTTAAATGGTCTTGGTAAAGATGCTGCTCAGATCATCTCTCGTATCAACGGCTTCACTTATGTTCAGACTCAGTTTGATTATGCTACAGGTGAAGTTAGTGTAGTTAATGAAACTGCATATTCTAACGGTCCTCGTGCTGCTATCAAATGCTATGGTGCAGATAGCGTTCAAGAAGGCGTTGCAATTATGCACAAAGAAGATGTTGACATCTCTATCACTGGTAACTCTACTAATCCTACCCGTTTCCAACATCCAGTAGCTGGTTGCTACAAAAAAGAATGTATCGAAAAGGGTAAAAAATATTTCTCCGTTGCTTCCGGTGGCGGTACTGGTAGAACATTGCATCCAGATAACATGGCAGCAGGTCCTGCTTCCTATGGTATGACTGATACTATGGGTCGTATGCACTCTGATGCTCAGTTTGCAGGTTCTTCTTCTGTTCCTGCTCACGTAGAAATGATGGGTCTTATCGGTATGGGTAACAACCCTATGGTAGGCGCTAGCGTAGCAGTAGCAGTAGCTATTGAAGAAGCAATGAGCAAATAAAATTTATTTATTATTATTATTTAGGTGGGGATTTTAAAAATGTTAAAGAAAACAAAAATCGTTTGCACAATGGGTCCTAACTATGACAATGGTACTGAACTTTTAGAAAACGTTATTGAAAACGGCATGAACGTTGCTCGTTTCAACTTCTCTCATGGTGACTATGCAGAACATGAAGAACGTATTAATAAAGTTAAAGAAGTTTCCAAAAAAATGGGTAAAACTGTATCTTTAATGCTTGATACAAAAGGACCTGAAATGCGTCTTGGCGATTTTGCTGAAGGTAAAGTATACCTTAAAAAAGGTAATAAATTCACTTTAACTAATGATGACATTCCAGGTGACGAAACTCATGTTTCCATCAATCACAAAAAACTTTACACAGAAGTTAAACCAGGTAATACTTTATTACTTTCTGATGGTCTTGTAGGTCTTCATGTTGACGAAATCGTAGGTAAAGACATCGTTTGCACAATTTTAAATGATGGTCCTATGAGCACTCGTAAACGTGCTGCAGCTCCTGGTGTATCCCTCGGTCTTCCTGCTATTTCTGAACAAGATAGAAACGATATCATTTTCGGTATTGAACATGATATGGATTTCGTAGCAGCTTCCTTCATCCAACGTGCTGAAGACGTTGAAGCTATCCGTGCTCTTATTAAAGAACATGGCGGACACATGGAAATCATTTCAAAAATCGAATGTGTTGAAGCTGTTAAAAATATTGATGCTATCATCGCTGCTTCCGACGCTATCATGGTTGCTCGTGGTGACCTTGGTGTTGAAATGCCAGCTGAAGAAGTTCCACTTATTCAGAAAGATATCATCAAAAAATGTAACAAACTTGGTAAACCAGTTATCGTAGCTACTCAGATGCTTGAAACTATGACTTCTAACCCACGTCCAACTCGTGCAGAAGCTTCTGACGTTGCTAACGCTATCTTTGATGGTGCAGACGCTATCATGCTTTCTGGTGAATCCGCTAATGGTGATTATCCATTAGAAGCTGTTTCTACAATGAACGTTATTGCTAAACGTGTAGAACAAGCTCTTGAATACAAAGAAATCTTCGTATCTAAAGGTTTCACTCATCACAATGTTTCTACAACTGATGTTATCGCTCATGCTACAGTACAGATGGCTTATGAACTTAGTGCACAAGCTATCATCACTCCAACTGAAAGCGGTTACACTTCTAAAGTTGTATCTAAATATCGTCCAAAAGCTACAATTATCGCTTATACTCCAAATGATCGTGTAGCTCGTCACTTAAATCTTCGTTGGGGCGTTGTTCCAGTAGAAGGTAAAGCTTGGGACGATGTTGATGAAATGATCGCAACAGCTACTGCTGCATCTGTTCGTCAGGGCATTGTAAAACAGGGTGATAAAACAATCATCACTTCTGGTATGAAATTTGGTGAAGGTAACACAAGCACAATCCGTGTTCATACTATCTAATTAATTCAGATTTAGTAGATTTTAAACACATGTGTTAATGATTAAAATAACCTTAGGGCTAAAATGCTCTAAGGTTATTTTTTTATTTTTATTAATTATTGAGTTGATTTTTATTTATAATAAATATTGATAATCTATCTCGATTGTGATAATATATAAATAAATTGAGAATAAAAATCATTTACTAAAAATATTATCAAAGGAGATATTTAAATGATATTTAATAAATTAAAAATCGAAAAAGTAATTGGTAGAGAAATTATTGATTCTAGAGGAAATCCAACTGTAGAAGCTGAAGTAATTTTGGCAGATGGAACAGTTGGCAGAGGTTGTGCTCCTAGTGGTGCCTCTACAGGCGTATTTGAGGCTTTAGAACTTCGTGATGGAGATAAAACACGTTATAATGGAAAAGGTGTTTTAAATGCTGTAGAAAATATTAATACTATCATTCATAATGCTTTAGTAGGAAAAGATGCTTCTGATATTTATGCTGTAGATAATGCTATGATAGAAGCTGATGGTACAAAAGATAAATCTAATTTAGGCGCAAATGCTATTTTAGCGGTATCAATAGCTAGTGCACAAGCTGCTAGTAAATCTTTAGGTATTCCACTTTATCGCTATTTTGGTGGCATTAATGGCAATAGATTACCTGTACCAATGATGAATATCTTAAATGGTGGTGCACATGCTACTAATACAGTGGATATTCAAGAGTTCATGATTATGCCAGCAGGTGCTCCAAGCTTTAAAGAAGCACTTCGTTGGTGTAGTGAAGTTTTCCATGCTTTACAAAAATTATTGAAGGACAGAAACTTAGCAACATCTGTCGGCGATGAAGGTGGATTTGCTCCAAATCTTTCTAGTGATGAGGAGACTATTGAAGTAATTTTAGAAGCAGTAAAAATAGCAGGATATGAGCCTGGTAAAGATTTTATGATTGCTATTGATGCAGCTGCTAGTGAATGGAAAGGTAATAAAATAGGAGAGTATATCTTACCTAAATCTGGTAAAAAATTTACTACTGATGAATTAATTGCTCATTGGAAAATGTTAGTGGAAAAATATCCAATTGTTTCTTTAGAAGATGGTCTTGATGAAGAAGATTGGGAAGGCTGGAAGAAATTAACAGATGCTATTGGCGATAAAGTTCAGCTTGTAGGTGATGATTTATTTGTAACTAATACAGAAAGATTATCTCGTGGTATAAAAGAAGGGGCAGGAAATTCTATTTTGATTAAGTTAAATCAAATTGGTTCTATTTCTGAAACTTTAGAAGCTATTAAAATGGCTCATAAAGCTGGTTATACTGCTGTTACTTCTCATCGTTCTGGTGAAACAGAAGATACTACTATAGCTGATTTAGCAGTGGCTTTAAATACTTGTCAGATTAAAACTGGAGCACCTAGCAGAAGTGAACGCGTAGCTAAATATAATCAATTATTGAGAATTGAAGAGGATTTAAAACAATCTGCTGTATATCCAGGATTTGATGCATTTAATCAAAAACATTAATATTGATAAAATAAAAAAGAAGTGGTACGTATAAATACCACTTCTTTTTGTATTTAAATAATTTATCAAATAAGGTCATAAACAATACGAGTATTTCCTATTTGAATAATATCTCCAGGGCATAAACAAAAATTAGTTATAGGTCTATCATTAACAGATGTGCCATTTAAACTATTAGCATCACGAAGAATGTGTCTACCATGTTCAAAGGTAATATAGGCATGAAGTCTAGATACATTTACATCTGTTAAAAGAAATTCATTTTTATCACGTCTGCCAAGATGAATTTGATTACAACCAAAAGCTAAATAAGAGTCTTTATCTGGTCCTTCAATAATAGTTAAAGAAGCAAAATTTAAAGTTTGTTGTTTATGTGAAGGATTAGTTATTTCTTTTATATCAAGGTTAGGGACAATAATTGTACCTTGTTCTAAATCATTTACATTATCATTTTCTGTATCAGAAGTTTTATCGCTATTAAATTTGGCTGTTATTTCACAAACGCCTAATTTAAATTTAGGAGATTTTAGAATATGGATAGTTGGTAATGTTTCCATAAAATAATCTTTTTGAATGACAGATTTATAAAGAAATAATTTTAAATGATTTTGTGTTTCTATATTATTTAATTGGTTAAAATCTTCATCACTCATAGTAATTGTAAATTTATCAGGAACAAAAATAGCACGATTTACGCGTTTTTTCTGACGGATTAAAATACGGTCAATGATTTTTTCTATTTCTGCCATCTGTAGATTACTTGAGAATTTACGATTAAAAAAACCTTCAATATTTTTTTCAAGAAAATTTTCCATACGTGAAAAAAACATAAAAATTCAACTCCTAGAGTTTTTATTTTGCTAAATGTTTATTACGCAATTGACCACATGCTGCTTGAATATCTGTTCCCATTTCTTGACGAATGGTAGCTGTGAGATGATGGTCATTTAAATACTTAGCGAAAGCTTTTATTCTAGCTAAAGAAGGACGATTGTAATTACGCTCTTTGACTGGATTAATAGGGATTAAGTTCACATTAGCTAATTGATTTTTTAAGAGTTTACATAATTCTACTGCTTCAGTCATGTTATCATTGTATTTATCAATTAGAATATATTCATAAGTTATGCGTCTTTTAGTAGTATTAGCATAATTTACAGCAGCTTTAATGACTTCTTCGATAGGATAGCGTTTATTAATAGGCATTAGCTCTGTACGCAATTCATTATTCGGTGCGTGTAAGGAAATAGATAAGGTAATAGGTAGATTTTCTTGAGCTAATTTATTTATTCCGGGCACGATACCAGATGTGGAAATTGTGATATTGCGATAACCTAAATTTAAGCAATAAGGCTCATGTGCTAAACGAATGAAGTTCAATACATTATCATAGTTGAGCATAGGCTCACCAGAACCCATGATTACTATATTATTGATTTGTTCGCCTGTTTGATTTAATAATTCTTGAATAAACATTGCTTGAGCTAAAATTTCGCCTGTGGATAAGTTTCTAGCCATGCCGTGAAGTGTAGAAGCACAGAAACTACAGCCCATATTACAGCCTGCTTGAGAAGAAACACAGATGCTATTGCCATAAGGTTGACGCATTAAGACTGTTTCTACACCGATACCATCGCCAAATTCTAATAAAAATTTAGTTGTTTTGCCATCACTAGAGTCTAGTCTATCACAAGATTTTGCACGTTCAATAGTAAATTCTTGTGCCAATTTTTCACGTAAATCTTTGGAAAGATTGGTCATTTCATCAAAAGATGTAGCATGTTTTTGATAGAGCCACTCAATAATTTGTTTTGCTCTAAATTTTGGTAGGTTTAAATCTGTGATTAGTGAAGTAAGTTCAGTTAAATTTAAGCCAAAAATATTGGTCATTATAAATTCCCTTCTAAAATAAATATAAATAATAGTTTAAGATTTTTATACTTTTTTGCACATACGAGCTATAAAGAAGCCATCTGTATTATCTTTATATGGCATTAATTGTAATGTTTTCTCTTTGCTTTTTGTTTTAAATGGTAGATATTTGCGGATATCTTCTAAAACAAATTCTGGATGCTTAGCTAAAAATTGATTAATGATTTCTATATTTTCTTGTGGCATGATTGTACAAGTACTATAGACTAAAACGCCTTGAGGTTTTACAGCAAGAGCAGCTGACTCTAAGATAGCTAATTGAAGAGGTGGTAATTCTTTAAAGATTTCCGCTGTTTTGTTCCAGCGAGAGTCAGGTTTACGGCGAAGTACGCCCATTCCAGAACATGGTGCATCAACTAATACTTTATCTGCTTGATTTTTATATTGGTTGCCGATTTCACGGGCATCTAATAATTTAGGCTCAATGATGTTGATACCCAATCTATTGGCATTATCTTGAATTAGTTTTAATTTATATTCGTAGATATCACAAGCTATGATTTTTCCTTTATTTTGCATCAAAGTAGCCATATGTGTAGTTTTACCACCAGGGGCACTACATGTATCAATGATGAATTCATTAGGTTTAGGATCAACTACATGAGCTACAAGCATAGAACTTTCATCTTGCACTTGGGCAAAACCATTTTGTAATGGTGCTAGTTGATTTAATGAAGTATGCGTTTTACAAATAATTCCTTCTGGTGCTAATTTCGAAGGAATAACTTCACAACCTGCATTTATAAGCTCTGTGATTAATTCTTGTCGTGTTGTTTTCAAAGTATTGGTACGCAATACAAGTGGAGCATTAGTATTATTGAATTGACAAAGCTTGATAGCGGCTTCACTACCAAAAGTATGAATGAATTTTTTTACTAGCCAAAGAGGGTGTTGTTCTCTAATAGCTAATTCACTAGCTTTATTGCCTGTAGGCATAGCGTATTTTTCTGGTTGGCGAATTAAATTACGCAAAACACCATTTACAAATTTTGCAGAACCTTGATTAGAATATTTTTTAGCAAGGTTTACAGCTTCATTGCAAGCTGCTGATTCAGGAATTTTGTCCATGAATACAATTTGATAAATACCTAATCGCAATATATTAATAATTGTTGGTTCAATTTTATTTAAAGGTCTATTTACAAATTTTTTTAAAATCCAAAGTAGAGTATCGCCTGCTTTTACTGTACCATAAACTAATTCAGTGATGAAACGGCGGTCTTGGTCGGATAATTGATTTTTTTGCAAATGGCGTGATAGGGATATATTAGCATAAGCTTGTTGAGTATATACTTCATTTAAAATATTTAAAGCAACTTCACGAGCGTTCATAAAATCTCCTTTGCATTTAGTAAACTAAAAAAGACGCTAAGAAAAGCGCCCCTTGAGAATACGTATTTATATTAATATATAATCTTGGTTACAAATTTATTATATAATATAGGTAGAAGCTATGCAAGTTATGTAAGAAATAAAGTAAAAATAAGATGATATCAAATTTAATTTACAAGAAAAGATTAACTTTCCTATATGTTTCTGTTAATTTTCATCTATTTTGTTATACTTTATCATAGTAAGTGTAACAAAGGGAGATGATTATTATTTTTTGTCCTAATTGTGGTAATCAGATAAATGATAATGAAAAATTTTGTTCTAGATGTGGAAATCAAATTAAGCAAGATAGCCAAGATAATAATGAGCAAATGAAGCAAAGTGAAAAAACAACAAGCGATAATATCAGTCAAAATGTAGATACTGAAAAGAATTATACAAAATATAAGTATATAGGTATTTTTATCGCTGTAATTTTATTACTAGGATTGGTTTCTTTTGGTGCATATAGTTATTTTGCTCATAAAGATACGAAACAAGTTGAGCAAAATGTAACGGCAGAGCAAAATAAGGAAAATATTGTAAGTGAAGATAAAAATAATACAGTTAAAGAAGATGTTAAACAGCCAGTAGAGGATATCATTAATTTAGAATATACTCAAAATAAAAAGTTTATACAAGGTGAAAATCAAGTAGCTTATTTTCCTGATAGTAAAATATATTTTCAAAAAGTAGGAAAAAATTATTCAGCTATGTTAGATGATAAAAATCAAGTTTTAATGAATTTTTATGTAAATACGACTATGCCGGATATAAGTATCAAAGAGATAAAATTGGCAAATTCCGATAAACTTTTTTATGAAGTAATATGTACAGCAGGGGCTCATGCAAAATTAGAAGGTTATTGGCTAGTAGGCAAAAAAGATGGCGAATGGACTATATTTATTTCTATGGATAATCTAAAGAGTTTTGGTATAAATCCAGATAAGTATTATAATATGAATAATAAAATTGTAAATGGAAAACTCATCATCAATTGTTTTCATTTAGAAGTTCCTGAAGGAAAATCTATGGCGGAAGGTAAAAAAGTTGATGATTGCTATGTAAAAGTAGATTGGGATAATAATAAACAGACTTTTAGAATGTATTAATAAAAGTAAATAGTAAAAGCAATATAAAAGACGTATACAAATAAATGTATACGTCTTATTTTTATATCTTAATCGTCATAAATGCCTTTTAATAAAGTTTCTTTACGTAAAGATAAACATTCGCAATTTCTATCTTGCTGGGCTAAAGAACGAATTGTATCTAACAGAATTTTGCTGATCATAGGTGCATCATCATAGAAGATATCTTCTAATACTTGATGAGACCATGGTTTGATACCTTCACCATAATTTACTACATAATAAAGACCAGCATAACAAGCTCCGATTTCACGAGCGAGATATACTTCAGGGCAGATGGATTGACCTACAATATCTGCATGACCATTTAACATAGCGATTTCCGCAGGGCTTTCAAAATGGCGACCGTCTGTGTTAGCATAAGTTCCACGTGTAAAAATTCTACCGCTGAAATGTTTACGTGTATTTTTGATTAATTCTTCACGCATTTGAGGGCAAAGTGCATCACGCATAACAAGTAAATATTTGCCTTCAAGTCCAACATCTTTGCGAACAGACATATCAAGATAATCATCAGGAATAAGAAAATCTCTAGTATCTAATAATTTATTAATAGTACCTACGCCACCTTCAGAGAAAATGCGTTTTACACCAGCTTCGCGGAAAGTCCAGAATAATTGGCGGGAAGCGTCAGCACGATTGACTCCACTTTTCCAACCATGCATTTTACAAGTTAAAACGCGTGTACCGGCTACTTCAAATAAGCGAAGTTCAGTAGTTTTGCCATAAGGTGTATCAAAAACCATGCGGTCTTGAATGATTTTTACATCATCACATTTAGCACCTAATGGAAAATTGCTGGATAATGTGCCAGAACCACCGATAATGGCAAAATCGGCTTGAGGAATGTTTTGTGTATTCATAGAAAATCTCCTTAATTGAATTTTATTAAAATCGACGAATGATATTATATTCTGTATCACGTTGAGCTGCTTTAAAATCAGCTTTTTCGATTGTATTTACCATTTTGTCGATAGACATTTGATAAGCAGTACCAGCTGCACGAACGACATTTTCTTCAAGCATGATACTACCTAAATCATCAGCACCAAAGGCTAATGTTATTTGTCCAATTTGTTGACCTTGTGTAACCC
Organism: Megamonas rupellensis DSM 19944; assembly: GCF_000378365.1. NCBI lineage: Bacteria > Bacillati > Bacillota > Negativicutes > Selenomonadales > Selenomonadaceae > Megamonas > Megamonas funiformis. The sequence continues at coordinate 43,404 of NZ_KB899579.1, forward strand.
AAGAGCCTTGAATATGAGAGATATTATCAAAATAGAGTCTAGATACTGCTAGAGTTTTTAGATATTCCCATGAGGATAATTTATTGCCACCTAATTGAGTATTTCCAGGCTGGAAAGTCCACATGATGAAAGCTCTAAAACCACCTGTTTTATCTTGAAGGTCGCGAACACGTCGCATATGTTCAATGCGTTCTTCAATAGTTTCGCCGAGTCCTAAAACCATAGTAGCTGTACTTTCCATGCCGATAGAATGGGCAGTTTCCATTACATTTAGCCAATCATCTGTCATGATTTTTTTAGGGCTTACAATTTTACGCACGCGGTCAACTAAGATTTCAGCTCCACCACCTGGAAGTGAAGCAAGACCAGCAGAACGTAAATCTTGTAGAGTTTCTTTGATAGATTTATTGGCTATCTTGGAAAAATGAAGTATTTCCGCAGGAGAAAAAGAATGGATTACAATATCAGGAAAGGCTGTTTTAATGGTATTAATCATATTTAAGTAATATTCAAAAGGTAAAGAAGGGTGTAGTCCTCCTTGTAACATGATTTGAGTACCACCAGCTTCTTGAGTTTCTTTTACTTTTTGTAAAATAGTTTCTATTGGCAATAAATAAGCGTCTTTGTGATTTTCACGACGGAAAAAAGCACAGAAACGACATTCATTGAGGCAAACATTAGTGTAATTGATATTGCGGTCTACAATGAAGGTAACAGTGTTGCCAGGATGTTTTTCTTGGCGGATTTTATTTGCTTGTTGACCTAACTCTAAAATATCACCATGTTTTAAAAGGTCAATAGCTTCTTTATCAGAAAGTCTGTTCATTAATCATACCTCTAATTTATTTTATTTTTCGATATAAAGAATCACGTTGAACAGGTGTATAGCCTGTTTCGGTGATGATTTTTTGCAATTGTGCAGTAGTCATTTTTTGACCTGTTTTAGCGCCAGCAGCATGAATGATTTGTTCTTCTTCAACTGTACCATCTAAATCATCAGCACCAAAGGCAAGGGCTAATTGAGCGATAGGCAAGGTGAGCATCATCCAAAAGGCTTTGATATGAGGAATGTTATCCAATACAAGTCGAGAAATAGCGATGAAACGCAAGCTTTCATAAGATGTAATAGGTTTTATATTGTCTAATTGAGTATTTTGCGGATGAAATGGGAAAGAAATAAATGCTTGGAAGCCATGTGTTTCATCTTGAATTTCTCTGAGTGTAAATAAATGCTGTAATCTTTGTTCTATAGTTTCAATATGACCATAGAGTTCAGAAGCATTAGTTTTCATACCGAGTTTATGAGCTGTTTTTATAGTTTCAATCCATTCTTGTGTATTGGCTTTGTTTGGGCAGATTTTAGCACGTATTTCATCATCTAAAATTTCTGCTCCACCACCTGGGAGGGAATCAAGACCTGCTTGTTGTAAAATAGTTAAGACTTCGTAAATACTTTTTTGAGAAATCTTGGCAAAATGAACTATTTCCACAGGTGTGAAAGCTTGAATATGCACGTTAGGCAAAAGTTTTTTTATGGATTTAATGATTTCTATATAGTAATTAAAATCATTAGTAGGATGGAGAGAGCTTACAATGTGTATTTCTGTTAGTCCTTTGACATGAGCGATAGTGTCTTTGATTTTAGATTCAACATCTTCTTTAGTTAAGACAAAACCTCGTTTATCGCCATCTTCGCAAGAAAAAGCACATAGAGGGCAATTGGCAGTGCAAATGTTGGATAAATTTATATGGCGGTTGATATTATAATAGACTTCTTTTTGGCTATGACGTTCTTTGGCTTTTCTTGCCCATGTAGCTAAGTCTAAAATATCAGCGTGTTTGTATAGATATAGTGCTTCATCAAAAGATAAACGCTCTCCATTTTGAGCTTTTGTTATAGCTTGTTGATTGATATTCATAAATAAAAATCCTTTACAAAATAATTAGCTTAATATGTTCTGATTATATTGAAATTGCAATCACATTCAGCAGGTATTCTGCCTGTTTGTTTGATTAAATTGATTAGATTATCACGAGTGAGTGCTTTTGGTGAATTTGCTCCGGCATCGTGCATGATTTTTTCTTCGCTGATAGTGCCGTCCACATCATTTGCACCAAAGCCTAAAGCTAATTGAGCGATAGGTAAAGTGAGCATTACCCAATATGCTTTGATATTATGAACGTTATCAAGCATTAATCTACAGATAGCCATAGTTTTTAAATCGTCCCAAACATTAGTGCGATGAACAGTTTTACCTAATTTTGTATTAGCAGGGTGGAATGGGAAGCAAATAAATGTCTGAATGCCACCTGTTTCATCTTGAAGATTGCGAAGTGTGATTAAATGGTCGACACGTTCTTCAATAGTTTCAATATGACCATAGAGCATGGAAGCGTTTGTCTTGATACCGAGCTGATGAGCAGTGCGAGAAACTTCTAACCATTCTTGAGCTGTAGCTTTATTAGGGCAGAGTTTTTGACGAATTCGGTCATTTAAAATTTCAGCTCCACCACCTGGCATAGCTTCAATGCCTGCATCCTTTAATTCTTGTAATACTTCACGAATGGATTTTCCAGAAATCTTAGCAAAATGAGTGATTTCCACTCCAGTAAAACCTTTTAAATGAAGTTGAGGAAATTCTTTTTTGAGCATTTTAATGATATCTACATAATAAGAAAATGGCCAATCAGGATGTAATCCGCTTACGATATGCAGATTTTTCATATTTGGATCTTTGCAAGCATTAGCTACTTTATTATAAATTTGTTCCATAGTCATAGCATATGCTTTTTTATCTGTAGCTTCACAACCGAAAGCACAAAAATCACAAAGAGCTGTGCAAATATTAGTTAAATTTAAATGACAATTTACATTGTAATAAACGTAATCTCCGCTGATACGTTTACGTACTAAATCTGCAAGATAACCTATGCGAGCAAGGTCATTGGAAGCAAAAAGAGCCAACCCATCTTCTTTTGTTAGACGTTCATTATTTAAAATCTTTTGTTCTATTTTATCTAATGTATTAATCACGAGAACACCTCTTAAGTTAAAAAATTCACTTATTAGATTTTACTCTTTTTTTATATATGTATCAACTATAATTATTGAATAGGAAAATAAGTTTTATAAATATTATTAGTGAATAAAATTTTGTGCTATAATAAAAAATACTTATTAATTTTGATGAGGAAGGATTTTTATGGATAATTTGATTTTTAGCTTGAATGCGACTATACCAGTCTTTTTGATGATGGTATTGGGTATGATTTTTCGCAAAATAGGATTATTTGATGAAGCTTTTATTACAAAAATGAATAAATTTGTATTTGTGGTGGCTTTGCCTGCATTATTATTTGAAGATATTGGCTCCGCTAATTTTTATGAAGCTTGGGATACTACATATGTTTTATACTGTTTTGGGGCAACTTTGCTCAGTATATTGATTTCTTTTTTCATTTCTATACCTTTTAGAAAAAATGTTTCTCAAGGTGAATTTGTACAGGCTGCATATCGCAGTAGTGCTGCTATAATCGGTATGGCTTTTGTACAAAATATTTATGGTGATTATGGTATGGCGTCTTTGATGATAATAGGTACGGTGCCTTTGTATAATGTGATGGCGGTTGTTGTATTGGCCTTATTGAAACCTGGTCAAAGTAGTTTAACTTTTGCCTTGATGAAAAAAACTATTAAAGGTATTATTACTAATCCTATTATATTAGGTATAGTAGTGGGCGTTATTTGGTCACTTTTGAAAATTCCAACTCCATTAATTGTACATAAGACTGTATCTTTGCTTGCTGTTTTGGCTACACCTATGGGGCTTATGGCTATGGGAGCAGCATTTAAGTTTCAAGGATTTAGTCAAAATATAAAGCCTATTATTGTTTGTAGTGTTATGAAATTAGTTGTATTTGTAGTATTATTTATGCCATTTGCTATTTATTTGGGCTTTACAGAAAGTAAATTGGTCGCAGCATTGATTATGTTGGGTTCAGCTACAACTGTAAGCTGCTATATCATGGCAAGGAATATGGGACACGATGGTAATTTGACTGCTGGAGCAGTAATGTTAACAACCCTCGGAAGTGCGTTCTCATTGACTTTCTGGCTCTACGTGTTAAAGTGTATGAATTTAGTATAATAGAACCTAAATCTAAATTTGTTACCATTTTAAGATAATGTATATTTTTAGATTATAAACTCTATATGATGTAAAACCCTTAGGAAATATTATTCCCTAAGGGTTTTTATATTATCAAATTGTTAGTAGGTTTTTGTATAATTATTTAATTTTATTTTATATTATACTAGGATATAAAAAAATAGATTTAATTTTTTGAAGAAGATAATTTATTTTTATAAGATTCAAGATTATTAATAAGATAATCAATTTCTTGTTTTTTTAGTAAACTAAGAGAATTATTAAACATATAAAAACGACTTGTATTTTTACGTAATTTATTTAATAAGTAATTTATACTATCTAAATCATTGGTAAAATATTCATTGGCATTGTCTATGTGGTAAAAAATATATAGTACTGTGCTAAAATTAGATACTTCGTTTTTATCAGCTTTTATTAGTTTTTTTATAATCATATCTATATTTATAAGTGATAAAAATTCCTTAAACAAATAAAAGATATGTTGATGTTCTTTAAAGTAAGTAATTATATCATTATCCCATTTATTTAAAAAAATGCTTGTGGTAAATAAGTTAATTTATTTAATATAGATTTTTTTAAGTTTTTTATATACGTGTTAGATGTAATATTATAAATACGAGCATTTTTATTAAAGTTTTCTAATATATCGAAAGATATGTTTTCTTCACTATCTATTTTATCTATCATACAATTTTGATATATTTTTAAATCTATAGTAAAGCCTATACTTTTTAACTTTAATAATCTTGATATTATGGAAGGATATTCTTTAATAGGATATATAGAAGACGTTAACTCATTATATAATTGTTTTAAATAAAAATATACTTCTTCATCAGATTTTAAATACGAATAATATTGAAGTTTATTAAAAGCCAAGTTTTTATGTTTTATTTTATAAATAAGATTTTCTTTAATTTTATTTTCGTCAAGATGATGATATAGCATAAATTCAAAAATAAAACTATTATCAATGTATTGACTGTCAGTAATGTTGTCATAATTGAGATTATTAATATGTTTTGATTTTATTTTAATAGCTAAGGTGAAAGTAGATTTTAAACAATTATAAATTTCTTTATTAAGATATTTTCTAGGTGTATAAGATATGGATGTTAGTATGGGATATAGTTTTTCAAGAGATATGATACCAAAAATAAGTGTACGAATATTTGTATGTTTTTTTTGTTTAAATATATCTAATATAGTAGATTTATATTTTAATAGTCTTTTTTGTAGTTGTTCATTTCGACAATATTTTTCAACTATAGTATCGTATAAATCTTCAAAATTAGGATTATAATTTATAGTTAGCATAATAGTTTTTTCTTTTGTTTTAGCATAAAGATCTTTAGCAGAAAATAAATAATGTATACGTTCTGTTAATTGTTCTTTATCTAATTTTTCTTTTTTTGTATTATCATCAGTAGATAGTTTGTCAAAATTTATTTTTTTATTTAATGCTAACATATATTTCTCAGGAAGATTATTATAATATTGAATATGATTTATTTCTTCTTCGTTAGCAATAAGAATAACTTTTATATTATTTTGTTCAGTTAATATATTTATGAAGCTAAGTAATTCATTAATATCTATTTTGCATCGTTCAACGTCGTCTAAAAATAGTGAAATATTTTTTTAATCTATAAGATCTTCAAATTTAGGTAAATCATCTTTAGTTATGTTAAATCCTAAAATATTTGAATTATTAAGTGCATTTAATCCTATATTTATTGCTTTTGAAAATAAATTTAATTTATTAGTTATATTTTTTCCAAATTTATTTTTAAAGAAATTTTCAAATAAAGCTAAATATATTTTGTTAGTTAGTTCAGTAAGATCTTTTATATCATATAGGGATAGATAATATATTTTGGCAAATTTTAGAGAAGTATTATCTTTCAAAGTTGGTATAAGTTTTTCTTTTACAAAGAAAGTTTTTCCTGTACCCCATTTACCATCTATTAAAATAGCTTGTGTATATCTGTCTTCTAATAAATAATCTGTAACAATATTTATTAGTTCATCATTATTTATATTCATAATTATTACGTTCCTTGAGGTTTTTCTAATCTATTTTTTTATTTGTATATAATTAATTATTATAACATAAAAAGATACATCTTAAAGGTTAATTGGAATAACTTTTAAGGTGTATCTTTTTTTATATGGTATTTTATTTAGAAGAGGCAAGATAGTTATCTAGGATTTCTTGGGCATGTTGGGCTAATTGGCTATTAACTTTTGCATCTAAAGTATTGATTATATCTTGTAATTGAGTTTTGCTAAGTCCTGCATTGATACCAATATTTAGATGGGATAAAAGTTGACTTTCTGTTCCATTCATACTTGCTAAAGCAGAGATTGTAGCAATTTCACGTTCTGGATAAGTCAAGATATCGCGAGCAAATAAATCACCGAAGAGATGTGCTTTCAACATGTAATCAATGCCAGAAGAACTAGCAATATTCACTGGTGCTCCTGCTAATTGAGTTTGAATTCTAGTACCTAGAGCTAAAATATCTGTATTTGCTGGTAATGGTGTTGCATCATTGCCTATAGTATCATGAATATTTTTGCTTTGTCGTTCAGATAAAACTTCATCTACAGTAGCAAGACCATTTAAAGCACGAGGAAAACCACAATAAGCATAGAGATGAACCATTATTTCTTTTGTTTCATTAATAGTTAATCCACTATCTAAGCCTTCATTTACAGCTGTTTTTAAATTATTTAAATCTCCAGTAGCTGTATAAGAAGCAATAGGAATGATAGCTTGCTGTTTTGTTGTCAAAGAACCAGCTTGATAATTAGCAAAACTAGAATTTAGGCCTAAGAATAAAACACAACAAAAGGTCAATATAGATAGTAAGTATTTCATAAATATCCCTCACTTTTAAATGAATTTTATTAAAGATTATAGCCTATTTGATATGCTTGATTAGGGAATTCTGTACGTTCAATGATAGGACGAGAGCCACAACCAATGGATAAGACTTTGCCGATATCTTGCCATTCCATATAACGCACTAGCGTTTCATAATGGTGAACTAAAGCTTCCATAGTCCAATCAGCACTATTATAAGCAGTTGCCATTAAAATTGATTTTTTACGATGTAAGGAGCCTGTACGTGAATAAAATCTGTCAACAACAGTTTTTATTTGTGCAGACATACCATAATAATAAAGCGGTGTAATTAAAACAATTAAATCAGCACCAATTAATTTTGGCATGAGTGTTTGTTCAATAGCATCGTTTTGAATACAAGGCCCATTCATACCACAATGGTCACAACCTTGGCAAGGATGAATATCTTCAAATGCAGAATTAAAACGAAAGACTTCATGTCCAACACTTGTTGCTCCTTCGATAAATTTATCAGCTAATAGAGCCGAAGTTCCTGCTTTATGAGGACTACCTGTAATAACTACAATTTTCATTTTATTTTCTCCTATATGATCATTAGCATTAGCTGTTGTTTCAGGTTTATTTGTCAATGCAGATAATCCACAACCACTCAAAAATAGAGTCAATAAACCTGAGCCACTTAATTTGATAAAATCTCTACGGTTCATGATAAATAACCTCATTGATTAGGCATAGTTTCAATAGTTACTGTACCTGATAGCTCGGATACTATATCTTCACCAGAAATAACATGGCCTAATTCATATAAATCATTGTTAGCACGGAAATCATCATAGAAAATAACAACATCTCCCCATGGCTCATAATAAGCTAAAGTTCCGATTTTAGGTGTGGCTTTAGGTGTGCTTTCTGTATTTAATTTATTAGGTGGATAGAATATTTTTTCATTTGTACTATAATCTTCTAAATCTATGGATAGTGGTAATTGATTATATAAATCATTAGCAGCTGGACTATTATTTAATTCGATTTCAATAGTTTGATTATTAGTAGTTGTTAATTTTATAATTTTAGTTTGTGTTGAAGTTGATGACGATGTAGTTTCAGTTGTTGTTTTTACATTAGTATTAGCTGTAGTATTATCTTGAGTTGGTTCTACTTGAGCATTGCAAGCTGTTAGAGAAAAGGTCATTAATAATAAACTTAGCAGTAAAAAGATTTTTTTCATGATAATAACCTCCTGTATGTTTATTTTTTATCTAATTTATATAAAATATGTGATAAAATACAATCTTTTGTTTGAAGATTTAGAAAGCTTTTTCGTAAATAGTTAGCTAAAATTATGAAAGTAGCTACGATAGATAAGTAATCCACAAAAAATGATAGTAAAGATTGAGATGGATTAAAATATACGAAATTATTTTGTAATAACATATATGAAATTAAATCATAATGCATAAAGTTATTTAATCCATAGAGGAAAATTATCCATAAAATTAATTTAGAATTTAGCAAATAAGATAATTTATTTTTTGTATGTTTAGTTATTAGATTATAAAAAATTTGCCAATGTAATCCTATATGCATAGATATTAAAATAAAACCCCAATAAGCTGACAGTAGATGCAATGTACGAGCAAAACTAATTAAATTTGGAAAAGAGGTTTTTAGAAATAGCGGGATATAATCTAAAAATATAAGACTACTGATAATTAATCCAAACATAGTTAAGAAAGTGAGTAGATTAATTATTAAAATAAATGAATTATAAAGTGTGTATTTTAAAGATATTATCTTGGCAAAGTAATTTTTTTGTAATATACAATGAATTATAAATCCTATGCAAAGGATAATGCCTAAATATTCATGCCACTTTGTGCCTATTAATGAATATGACATACATAATAATAGTAGTATGAACATGATGATATCTAAGACGATTTTTGATTTAAATTTTAAAGTCATAAGCTACTCCTTTCTTAGAATTCAAGTGATAATTTAATTAAAATGATTATAAAATATTTATTTTAGTTAACCATTTATGAATATCTGTATTTGAAGCAGTGCTATCATAAGAAGCTAATCCTGTGAGAATTTTTGATTGAGGACATAATTTCTTTATATCTTGAGGAATATGACCGAAGCCACCTCCACCATGAGTACAGAATGGAATGACTTCTTTATTTATTAAATGATTTTGATTTTGCATAATGAAAGTGAGTATAGGTGGTGCAATAGTACTCCACCAATTAGGTGAGCCAATAAAAATAGTGGAATATTTATTTAAATCTATTTGAATATCTTTGATGTCAGGTTGATAGTTTTGAGAAATTTCATGTTTAGCTTGATTGACAACTGCATTATAGGCTTGGGGATAAGGTTTTTGTGGAATAATTTCTAAACAGTCAGCATGAAGTTGTTCGGCAATAATTTTTGCCATTTTGCGTGTATTACCAGAATGAGAATAATAAACTATTAATGTATTAGACATATAAATACCTTCTTTTATAAAAATTTTTAATATAAATTTATTTATCTATTAAATTTTCTTGTGATTGAGGATATCTTGCACCTTGAAGATTGATTGAATTTAAATGTTTGTTAATCATGGATAATTCTTCAGCAGAGAATTTTACATTTATACTATTGATATTTTCTTGTAGTCGAGAAACTTTTTTAGTTCCAGGAATAGGTACTATCCAAGGTTTTTGAGCTAAAAGCCAACCAAGAGCAATTTGTGCAGGTGAAACTTGTTTTTCTTGTGCTAATTTTTGTACATATTCTATTAAAATATAATTGTGATTTAAATTTTCGCTATTGAAACGAGGTATTTGACTGCGAAAATCATCTTTAACAAAATGAGTATCTTTATTAAATCGTCCTGTTAAAATAGCTTTACCTAAAGGACTGAAAGGAACAAAACCGATATTAAGTTCCTCAAGAGTAGGTAATAATTCTTTTTCAACTTCACGATACCACATGGAATATTCACTTTGTACAGCAGTTACAGGGCAGATAGCATGAGCTTTACGGATAGTCTTTACACTAGCTTCAGATAATCCCCAATGTAAAATCTTGCCTTCTTTGATTAAATCTTTCATAGTTTCTGCTACTTCTTCAATTGGAGTTTGCGGGTCAACACGATGTTGATAATATAAATCAATGTAATCTGTTTGCAATCGTTTTAAAGAGCCTTCAAGTGCATTGCGAATATCTTTAGGTTTACTAGAAAGCGCCACTGGTCGATTAGCATTATCCATTTTATGAGCTAAATCAAAACCGAATTTTGTAGCGAGAACAATTTGGGAACGATATGGTTTTAATGCTTTGCCTAATAATTCTTCATTTGTATATGGGCCATATACTTCAGCTGTATCAAAAAAGTTAATGCCTAAATCAACGGCCTGCTGTAATACGAAGATAGCTTCATTTTCAGGAAGATATGGCGGATAACTTTGAGTAAATCCCATACAACCTAAGCCCAAAGCAGATACTTTTAATTTATCTTTACCTAAATATCTATAGTGCATAATTATTTCTCCTTTATTGTAGATTATCTATTATTGAATAAATTTAATATTGTGTAAGCGATAAACTTCGTTTATATCGTGTAAATCAAGAATAATGCTATGTTTTTTATCTAATTGAGTAAGAGCATCTAATTCTTCTGCTGTTAAAGTAAAATTATTTAGTTGTATATTTTCTTGAAGATGTGTATAATTTGTAGATTTTGGAATACTGATGATATTATTTTGTCTTAGCCATTTTAAAATAATCTGTGCTGTAGTTTTGTTATATTTTTTAGCTAAAGAAATCAATAAAGGATTTTCAAAAATTTTTTCTTTGCCTTCAATAAATGGAGCCCATGCCATAGGTTTTATATCATATTTTTTCATGAGTTTTAATAATTCTTGTTGTTGACAAAGTAAATGAAATTCTATTTGATTAATTGCTGGTATAATATTATGACTTAAAATCAAATCAATTAATCTATCTGGTAGAAAATTGCAAACACCAATAGCTTTTATTTTTCCAGAAGCATATAATTCTTCCATAGCTTGCCAACTACCATGGTAATCACCAAAAGGCATATGAATAAGATATAAATCTAAATAATCTGTTTGCAAATTTTCTAATGTTTTAGCAAATGATTGTTTTGTCTTTTGGTAACCAGCATCTTGTATCCAAACTTTAGACGATATAAAAATATCTTCACGAGGAATTTGACTTTTTTTGATTGCCTTGCCAACGGCTTTTTCATTGCCATAACAAGCGGCTGTATCTATTAAGCGATAACCCATTTTTAAAGCATTTAATACAGTATGTTCACATTCATCAAGATTGTTTATTTGATATACACCTAATCCTGTAAGTGGTATTGTTACTTGGTTATTTAATGCAAGTTTATCCATTTGTAAGTACCTCAGTTTATAATTTAATCTTAATCCTTGTAGCTAACTCCAAGTCAATAAGATTTTTCAAATTATTTAGTATATTTATGTTCGATTTTGTAACGAAGATAATTTAAGCGTTCTAATTGTTTTTCACGAAAATGGATTTCATCAAGAAGTTCATTGCGTTTTTTATTTAAACTATATAGTTGTAATTTATCACTATGATTGTTTTTATCGAGCAATAGACGCATGTAATTTTCAATTTCTTCAATATTAAAACCTATATCATGTAAGGTCATGATTAAACTTAGATTTTCTAAATCACTATCATCATATTGCCATGAACCCATGACTTTTTTTACTGCATTACATAACCCCCATTTTTCATATTCGTGTAAGATTTCTAGGGGAATATTATAATGTTTACTTGCTTCATCAATTGTCATTTTAATACTTCCTTATTTTGTTTTTATTGAATTTAATAATTAAGTATTTTATTTTGCAAAATAAAAATGTAGGTATTCTATTTCTTTGAACACCTACATTTTAATATATTTATTTAATTATGACTAATACTTATATTTAATAATAAATAATGCTTTTTAAGCATTTTTAATACTTTGGATAAAATGAGACATAGTTTGTGAATATATATGATTTTTCTTCCAAATGAGTACAGCACCAGTTTTTATTTCTGGGTATAAAGGTATAAATTTTAATTCATGGTAAAAATCACCAAGATTAAGATTAAAACAAAGGGCTATACCTATTTGATGTTTTACCATATTAGCAGCATTTAAAATTAAGTTATACGTTGCTACAATGTTTAATTTTTCTGGAGAATTATTAAACCAATTAATTAATTCATTTTGTACGGCTGTGCGTTTAGCAATGATTAGTGGTTCATTGATTAAATCGTCAGGTGTAATAAATGTTTTTTGAGCTAATCTATGTTTTTCATGGACTAAAATGCCCCATTGTTCTTTTTGAGGTAAACGGAAGAAATTATATTTACTGATATCAACTGGTTCAGTTACTAATCCCATATCTAAAAGACCATTTTCTATACGTTCTTTAATTTCATCTGCAGTAGTACTATGAATATGGAATTTTACTAATGGATGAACTCTATGGAAATCCTTTATTTTTTGAGATAAATATGACATGTTTTGAGTTTCCCCACAACCTATAGAAATTTCTCCAACTAAATCATCGTATTCTTTTGTTAATTCCTGCTGTGTTTTTTCCATCAGAGAAATTATTTCTTTGGCACGACGACGCAATAACATACCATCTTCAGTTAAAATAATGCGATGTTTACTTCGTTGAAATAAAGTTACTCCAAGTTCTTCTTCTAATTGGATAAGTTGTCTAGATAAAGTGGGCTGTGTAATATGCAACAAATTAGCTGCTTTTGTTATATTTTCTTCGCGAGCTACCATTAAAAAATATTTTAATAAACGAAATTCCATAAAAGCACCTTCTAAAATTTTTATTTGATGTAATTATAGGATATATAAATATATTTGGCTAGAATTTAATTTGCAGGTATTTATTATTTAATAGCGAATAAATTTTTATAGTGGATAAATTTATGGTTAGGAAGTGGATTTATGAGTTTAAAATTAGTTATAGCCGAAACAATAGGTATAGATGAAAAAACCTTGAATGAATTAGCAAAAGATATTTTGCCTCAAGATGTAGAAATCAAGTATTATAATTCTTTAGCAGATAGCGATGAAGAAAAAATTAAACGCTGTAAAGATGCTGATGCAGTGATAATAGCTAATAAACCATATAGAGAAAATGTTTTAAAAGCATGTAGTAATTTAAAAATGCTCTCTGTTGCTTTTACTGGTGTAGACCATGTAGATATGGATTATTGTCATGAACATAATATATTAGTTTCTAATTGTTCAGGATATGCAAATGAAGCTGTTAGCGAGCTTGTAATCGGTATGTGTATAAGTCTATATAGAAAATTAGCTGAGTGTGGTATGGCTACAAAAAATCATGAAACAAGTAATGGTCTTCGCGGGTTAGAACTTTGTCGTAAAAAATTCGGTATTATTGGAGCAGGTGCTATTGGGTTAAAAGTAGCAAAATTAGCTAAAGCTTTTGGTTGTGAAGTGTATTGTTATCGTAGACATATTCCTGAAAATAGCAAATTTAAATTTGTGGATATGGATACTATTTTAAAAGAATGCGATATTATTTCACTTCATATGCCACTTACAAAAGAAACTACATGTATGATAAATGCAGAAAAAATTGCTTTAATGAAGAAAAATGCTATTTTAATCAATACAGCTAGAGGAAAAGTTATCGATACGCAAGCTTTAGCTGATGCTTTAAATAAGGGGAAAATTGCTGGTGCAGGCATTGATGTTTTTGATACAGAACCACCTATTGGAGCAGAAAACCCATTGTTGACTGCTAAAAATGTTGTGTTATCTCCACATATTGGATTTGATACGCAAGAAGCTATGCAGAAAAGAGCTATTATAGCTTTAGAAAACATTGCAAAATGGATTGAGGGAAAACCACAAAATATTATGTAAAATAATTAAAATAAATAATAAGAACTATATCTTATTTATAGTATTTATGGTATAATTAATATAGAAGAATTAAATAATGATGAATTTTGTATGACGATAATAAAATTGTTCTTTTTATTATTTTCATAAAAAGTCTTCATGAATTAATACTAAAAAAGATAGGAGGACTTATTATGAAAAAGAAATTAATAAAAAGAGCAATTTTTTTTATGATAAGTTGTAATATGGTTGTTTTTACACCAACATGGGCAAGCCAAGAAATAAAAAATACAATAACTTCATCAAGTATAAAAGTATCTGATGGAAGTATTAAAAATATAGTGAATGATGATATTAATATTATTGATACAAATGTAAGAGATGAATATGGAATATTTTCTAATAATGGCGGAAAATTAAATATAGATGTAGATAGTTTGACTATTGAACATAATATTGATAGAAGTAATATGTTTACAAGTATTCTATCTCGAGGAAATACTTCACAGGGAAGTCGCTCATTAATAGATATCAAGACTATTAATGATATTAATATAGATAATACAGCGCAGGAATTGGAGCAGATAAATGCTATAAATGTAAAAGATAATGCTAATTTAAATTTATTATCTAAAAATGGAGATATAAATATAAATAGTAATTTAAATATTAATCGTCGATTATATGATGTAAATAATAGTATAATAAATGTAGAAAACAATAGCGCACTTAAATTAGATGCTAAAAATATGAATATTAATTCTACTATAACTGATAGTTACGGGCAAAGATTATTTAATAATTATGGAATTAATGTAAAAAATAGCCAATTAAATATAAATAATCAAGAAAATATGCAAATTAATTCTACTATTAGTGGTAGAGGTTTTGATAACTATGGAGTATATGTTTATGATAATCTAAACCAGGGCAGTAAAGTTGATATTGTAAATAATGGCGATCTAATTATAAATACAAATGATAATAGTAGCAGAAATCATTCTTATGGAATTTTTGTTATCAATGAAAATAATACAGATGACGAAACAAGTGTAAATATAAATAGTAAAAATAATGTAGTAAATACAAAATCTACAGGTATAGAAGTTTCTGGTGAACTTAGTAATGTAAATATAACAGCTAGTGCGGGTTCTAATGTAATTAAAGCTTTAGGTGATGTTGATAGTACAGGAATAGAAGTCAATGATAATGGAACGCTCTATTTAAATGCTAAAGATTATAATATTGTTACATCTGATTACACAGGTATACATGTTTCTTATGCAGATGATAAACAAAGTAATATAACATTAAATGCTAATAATAATATTGTAAATGCTGTAGGAACAGGAATATTGAGTTTTTCTAATGGCAATATTAATTTAAATGCTTTAAATGGTAATAACGCCTTTACTAGCAATTATATAGGAATTAGTTTAATGGATAATAGTCAAGTTAATTTAAAAGCTGATAAAGGTGAAAATTACTTTAAAATTGATGAAGGTATTGCAATATTATCCAGTCAATCTAATGTATTGGCTCAAGCTAATAAAAATATATTAGAAGGTATAGAAGGTATTTCTAGTATAGATAAATCTGAAGTTAAATTACAGGCTATAGATAGTAATACTATTAATGCTAAGGAATTTGGTATCTATACTAAGGAACAAGGAGTAGTAAATTTAAATGCTACTAATGCAAATAATACTGTATATGTAGAAAATGGATATGGAATAAGTGGCAATAATTCAGCTATAAATATCAATAGTCAGTCAGGAAATAATAGCATAGAAGTAGCTCAAGGAATAGCTATTGAAGCGAATAATGGCAGCAATATTTCTGTAAATGCCAATAAAGGGCAAAATAATATAAAATCAAGTGATATTGCTATTTCTGTAAATAAGAATAATATTGATAAAGATATTGCGACTACAAGTACGAATACAGTAGTAAAAGTTACAGGAAAAGATAATATTATAAATGCTACTACAGCTATAGATAATATTGATGGCGGTAATGTTGAAATAATAGCCAGTGAAAATAATTCTATTAATGGATTAGTAAATGTAGAAAATAAAGCTAATACAAAAATCCAAGGCAAAGTAAATTATCTAAAAAATGATAAAGATAATGCGATAGAATCTAATAATGCTAATGTATTAGTACAAGGTAATGAAAATATAATAGAAGCTACAAAAGGTATTTCTACTGTAAATAATGGAATCGTAAATCTTCAAGCTACAGATAGTAATACTATAAAAGCTCAAGAATTTGGTATTTATACTAAGGAAAATAGTCAAGTAAATTTAAATGCTATTAATGTAGATAATATTGTATATGTAGATAATGGATATGGAATAAGTGGCAATGCTTCAGCTATAAATATCAATAGTCAGTCAGGAAATAATAGTATAGAAGTAGCTCAAGG
Organism: Megamonas rupellensis DSM 19944; assembly: GCF_000378365.1. NCBI lineage: Bacteria > Bacillati > Bacillota > Negativicutes > Selenomonadales > Selenomonadaceae > Megamonas > Megamonas funiformis. The sequence goes on from NZ_KB899579.1 coordinate 59,810, forward strand.
AATAGCTGTTGAAGTAAATAATGGAAGCAATATTTCTGTAAATGCCAATAAAGGGCAAAATAATATAAAAGCAAGTGATACTGCTATTTCTGTAAATAAAAATAATATTGATAAAGATATTGCAACTACAAGTACAAATACAGTAATAAAAGTTACAGGAAAAAATAATATTATAAATGCTACTACAGCTATAGATAATATTGATGGTGGCAATGTTGAAATAATAGCTAGTGAAAATAACTCTATTGATGGATTAGTAAATGTAGAAAATAAAGCCAATACAAAAATCCAAGGTAAAGTAAATTATCTAAAAAATGATAAAGATAATGCGATAGAGTCCAATAACGCTAATGTATTAGTACAAGGTAGTGAAAATATAATAGAAGCTACAAAAGGTATTTCTAGTATAGATAAATCTGAAGTTAAATTACAGGCTACAGATAGTAATGTAATTAATGCTAAAAATTTTGGTATCTATACTAAAGAAGAGGGCGTAGTAAATTTAAATGCTACTAATGCAAATAATACTGTATATGTAGAAACTGGATATGGAATAAGT
>NZ_KB899580.1:0-57266 GCF_000378365.1 Megamonas rupellensis DSM 19944
CTAAAAAGCGAATTATTCTATTTAAAAAAATTCAAATCCGTTGAAGATTTTATAAAAGAGTTAAAATCTTATATAAAATATTATAATACAAAACGGATAAAGATAAAACTAAAAGGACTTAGTCCTGTAGAATACAGAACTAAGTCTCAATTAGTAGCTTAATTAATATGTCCAATATTTTGGGTGCATATCAAATTTGTCTATCTTTTTCTCTAATAATATTTATATACTACATATAATATATTAAAAAAATAATAGAGGTGTATCTTATGTTTAAACAAGTCAAAAAGAAAACTGCCATTATTTTATTAACTTTAGTTACTTTATTGATGACCTTAAATATAGCAACAGCTACAACTTATATTGGTTCATCTCAAAGCAATAAATTTCACTATACAGATTGTCGCTGGGCTAAAAAAATCAATCCTGGTAATGCCATATATTTTAGTAGTCGTGAAGAAGCTTTTAGCTATGGATATGTACCTTGCAAAGTATGTAAACCATAAAATATTAAATTTAATCAATTAAAATTTTAATTAAGACTTGGTTTTTCATTTAGTAAACTAAGTCTTTTTATTTTTTATTAATCATTTTTGAAAATTTAATTGAATTATTAGAATAAAACGAATATACTTTAAATAGTACATTAGTTTATACTTAGATAAAAACAAATCAAATATCCCTTTTTCTAATAAATCTCTTAAAACTATTAATAAATTTCAAAGGAGTGTATATCCACAAAGATTAATTAAAGAAGTATTTCACTAAAATGACAATTAAACATATTATTTTCAAGCTAACTAATGTACTAATCAAGAAGCTAATCATTTAGAGAAATTTTTAATTATTAATGTTGATAAATCATCAAATATAAATTATTTGCAATTAATCATTCTCTATTAAATTCTAGTGATATTCTATTTTATTAATCTAAATAATATTACGCTAAGCTTCCAATGAAATTTACTAAAAAGTTATGAAAAGAGATGAATATTATCATGGAGAACTCTAACAAACAAGCACCAAACTTTTTAACTAAAAAATTAATCAATTTCGGTGATGCTCACAAAGAACAAACAGATTTATATCTTGCTAATATAAAACAAGATAAATTTTATAAAAAAGATTCATTTATCATCATTACATGGCTTTTATTTTATCCACTAGGTATCTTCTTAATGTATAAATATAGTCTCAAGCTAAGAAAATTTAGACATTTATTTAATATCGTACCTTTAATTGTAATTGCTCTAGCTAACAAAAGCATAGCTATGATTTTAGGTTTATGTATACCTTTTATCTTCATTCCTATTTTTACCATCAGCCTTTTTTATTGCTTAGTTAGAACAAGATATTTCATGCCTTCTTGTGCAGGTATTATTGCAAGTTGTATCGGATTTTTAGTATTTACATTCTTTCATATTTAATAATTAACAAATAAAAAAGCTATTTGAGCATATATCCATTTTTTAGGATAATCTCAAATAGCTTTTTTATTAATCTTTAATCATTTTATTTATCAGTCATCATTGCCAAACATAGCCATAATCATCTGTAAAAGTCTTAAAATCTCGATATAGAGCCATACAAGAGTTAAGAGTAAACCAAAAGCACAGAAGTATTCATAGTACTTCGGAGCCCCATAAGCTACAGCTTGTTCAATATTATCAAAGTCTAAAAGCAAATTAAATGCTGCTACACCTGCGATAATAAAGCCAATCGCTATACCAAAAATACCACTTGTTGGCATCATATGGAAACCGAATAAACTTGCAATGATATTCACGAAATAGAAAATCGCTACAGCACCTGTCATGGAAATAATCACAGAACGTACTGTTTCTGTAACTTTTATAATACGTGTTTTCCATAAAACAAGCATTAAAATCATTGTAGCCAAAGTAATTCCTACTGCAATAGCAGAAATACCAAAATACATTCTTTCAAATTGAGCAGAAATAATACCAAGCACTGCACCTTCAAAAACGGCATAGCCAGGTGTTGTCATTGGTGCTAAATGTGGTTTAAAGCAAGTAACAAGCGTTAAAACTACACCCACAATCATACCTAATATCAATACACCATAAGCAGCTGGGCTATTGGCTAAAAATACACCAGAAGCAATTGCTGAAGCAATAGTAACAAGTGTCAAGCCAAATGCCTTTGTAATCGTACCTTTCAAAGTGGCAGGAGAATCTACATATTCTGTAGACGCCTTGCCTATTATTTTCATAGCTGGATTTGCCATTAAAATCCTCTCCTTAAACATACATAAATTCTTTCTTTTTATTATATCATACTATTTTATAGTAGAATAGGTAGGATTTATTAAATTTAAATCAAAAATTCATGCATATCTATTCAGGAAAATTATATATTAGTTAAGTATCTTTAGGTATACTCAATTTTTTAACTTATAGTTTTTGTACTACTTCTAACAATCAATTTAGGTTCTAAAATAATGATTTTACTATCTATATTTTCCTCACTATTTACTAATTGATTAATTACTTCTGTTGCCTTTTGTCCAATTGCATCTATCGGTTGACGAACTGTTGTCAAAGGAACTTCTAATAATGACGCAAACGCAATATCATCATAACCCACAATAGAAATATCTCTAGGTACTATTAAATTATGTTCTTTAATACTAGCTAATGCCCCCATAGCCGAGAAATCATTTGCTGCAAATACTGCCGTTATATTTTTCGCTAATAAATTATCACAGCCTATTTTCCCTTTTTCAAAAGAATAATCTCCTTCAAAAATTAGATTTTCATCTATTTTTATGCCATTATCTTTCAATGCTTGTTTATAGCCTGCTAGTCTTTGTCGTGCATCATCTAAAATTAAAGGCCCAGTTATACAGCCTATCTTCTTATGCCCTAATTTTATCAAATGTTCTGTCGCCAAATATGCACCTTGCAAATGGTCAACACTGATTTTATATTTGCCGATATCAAACATATCACGGTCAATTAGACAATATGGTATCTTATTATCCTCTAAAAAATTTATGGTTTCTTCAACTTCTTTTTCCGTGCTATTAGCTGCCATACTTAAAAAGATACCATCGACCATATAATCACAGAGCATTTTTAAATGCTTTAATTCTTGTTTATGATTATTATCTGAATTACAAATCAATAAATTCCAGTCGTATTTATGACATTCATCTTCTAAAACTTTAGCTGTATATGAAAAAAACTGATTTCTAATATCCGGTAATACAAAACCAATAATATTGCTTTGCTTTTTTACTAAGCCTACAGCCATTTTGTTTGGTCTATATCCCATTTCTTTTACAGCTTTAGCAATGATTAATTTTGTTTCTCGAGGAATATGATTTGCTTTATCATTTAATACCAAAGAAATTGTTGTAACTGAAAAACCTGTTTTTTGTGCTATATCCTTGATAGTAACACGTGACTTCATATTTATTCAAACCTTTATTATTTATTTATAAATATTATAGAAAAAATGTTTTTTCAGTTCAATCCACTTCTGCAATTTTAGGAATAGAAATACTTGCTCCTTTTCTTGATACTGTAATTGAAGACGCTTTACTTGCTTTTTGTAAACTTTCTTCAATAGATTTACCTTGTTGTCTTAAAGCAATGAAATATCCTGTAAAAGTATCTCCAGCAGCTGTTGTATCTACAGCATCAACTTTATATGCAGGTTGGAAAATATTTATATCTTTATGACGATAATATGCACCTTTATCACCAAAAGTTAAAATAATTTCTAATTCAGGATATTTGCTAGCTAAACTATCTAATATATCTTCAACTTTTTCTTTATCAGCTAAATATGCCCCTTCATGTTCATTGACAAAAACTCCATCTATTGCCTGCATATTATATTTATTAAGGTTTTCATTGATTGGTGAAGGATTTAGATAAATTTTCATTTGTTTAGCTTTTGCTACTTCAATAATATAATCAATATTGGAAATTTCATTTTGTAAAATTAAAATATCACCTTGTGCAAAATCTTGCATTACTTCATCAATATAAGCTTTATCCACTTCATAATTAGCTCCATGGAATAAAATAATGCAATTTTGTCCATGTTTATCAACTTGAATAATAGCCTGTCCGCTTGCTGTCTCTACTGTTTTAATCAAAGATGTATCTACATTATTATCTTTTAAAGCTTGTAATAAAATCTCTCCATCTTTACCAACACAACCAGCATGCATGATATTTCCGCCGGCTTTAGCTACGGCAATTGACTGATTTAAACCTTTACCGCCTACACTTTCACTAAAACTTATAGAGTCGATAGTTTCTCCACCTTTTACAATTTCTTCAACAGCATAAACCTTATCAATATTTAACGAACCGAAATTTAAAATCTTCATAAATAACTTCTCCTTTATTTTTATCTATTTTAATAAAACGTTTTACTTGATTTTTAAAAACTATAATTATAATACAATCATTTTTTCAATTAGTCAATATTATCTAAAAATAAAAAATTATTTATAAGAAAAAAGCTTTCTACATAGATAAAAAATCTTGTAGAAAGCCCTTTTTATTTTACAAGCTCTATTAATTTTTGTTTTACTGCTGGTAAAAAGAATTTACAGTTTCTCATCTGTGTTTCACTGATACCAAAAGTTTCGCCATCTTCAATCAAAGCGATTAAATTATCCACAGCACCAGCCATTACACAAAGTTCTTTAAATGTAAAATCATTTACATGATTAGTAAATTTATCTAAAGATAAATGTGCTAAATCTTTTGCTTTTTCTTCTTCTTTTTTCGAAGTCAATCCAGCAAAGTCAGTCTGTAAAAAAATACTCAAAGCAAATCTTATTACATTTGCTTCTTCTCCAGAAAATAAAGCCTTTTGAGAATTTAATGGTAACATTTTAAAACCTCGCTATTTATGTATTATACTAAATATCAATGTTTTTCATTATACCATAAATTCTATTGTTAATATATTATTATTTTGTCAAAGTGACTGTATCTATCTGTGTATTATCTGGCAAATAACAATTAAAAGTTAAACTATTTTCATCAGCTTCTAAAACTAAATAATTATTAGTTTCTGGCTGTGGTGGTACATATTCATCAAGTGGATTTTTATGCCATAAACTTGGATAACGTACATTACCTGCTACGCCTGTGAGTATATACAACGTTCCCTGTTCATTTTGTGCAAAATCTCTGATTAAAGCTCTACGTCTATAAGTGTGTAAATGTGCTGTTAATACTGCATCAACATCATATTTATCAAATATCGGCATATAGATTTCACCATGTCTGGAAAAGCTTATTTCATCACCTAATGGTTTTGCATCTCTGCCATAATTTAAAATATCTCTATGCATTAATACAATTTTCCATTTTTTATCTGTAGTAGCTAAATCATTTTCTAGCCATTTAATCTGTTCATTCAATAAATCTGGCTCAAATTCTGCCATTTCATCATCTTGAGTATTAATCACAGTAAAATGAACATCACCATAATCAAATGAATAATATTGATTTTGATATTTATCATTGCCATTTGTTGGTAATTTAAACATTTCTAAATACACATTCGGCATAGCTACTTGCCAATCAGTAGTATAAGTCTCATGATTTCCTTGCACTGGTGCTACTGGTATATTATTTACCATTGGTTCTACGCCATCAAACCAGCCATTCCACTGCACTAAATCATATCCATTATCTACTAAATCGCCCATATTTATAAAGAAATCACTATCTTGATTATTTTGCCAAGCATTCATTGCCAATGATTTCCATTCAGTATAATCATTTGATTGAGAGTCAGGAAAAATTAAAGCTTTGAATTTATTATTGTTTTCTTTTGCTGTTTTTAATTTATACCAATCACTGCGATTATTTTCAAAGCCTAATCTATAATCATAGACCATATCAGCTTTTAAATTTTCTAAAGTTACAGCATAAATATAAATCTTCTTATTATCAATATCTAAAATACTTTTCTGTGGTTTAGCTTGTAAAATTTCATCTTCATTTTCCTGCTTATATTCTAAAATAAAATCTTCTCTATCATTCAAAGATTGCCACATAATAGTTCTACTATTAGCACTATCTTTTGTGATTACTTGATGTAAATTCATATATTCTTCACTATTTAGTAAATTATATACTTTTGTAGCAAAAAATACCTGTTCTATTTTATTTCTAAGTGGTGAATATGACATTATTCCTACTGCACAGATAATTATTAATAACAATACACTAATAATTATTCTTTTTTTCATTAAATCACCTCATATTCTTTTATCAAACATTTTTCCCCATTTCATATGCTTCTTGCATAGCTTTAGTGCCTTTTATTTCTCCTTTTTGCCAAGCACCCACACCATAAATAATACCTTTTTCAGTTGGATTTTCTAAACAATCTAATAAGCCTCTAAAGCATTCAATACTTCTTTCCATCATATTTAAGTCAGTTTCTGCTGCTGTGATTATAAAATAAAATTCTTTATTGCTTAAACTTGTATATTGAGGCACAATTCTATCAATTAAAGTCTTCATCTGTGCATTAATTGTATAAAAATAAACAGGACTAGCCATGACGATAACATCAGCTTTGAGTAATTTAACTAAAATCTCTTTCATATCATCTTTTTGCACACATTCATGTGTAGTATTGCAAACACCACAACCTGTACAATATTTAATATTTTTATCTGCTAAAAAAATTTTTTCTACATCATGACCAGCTTCAGTAGCACCTTTCATAAATTCATCACATAAAATATCAGAATTTCCATTTCTTCTTGGACTAGCTGACAATATAACAACATTCTTTTTCATTGTAATCTCTCCTCTAAATAATACATTTCTTTTGTTATTTATACTATAAACCTTAGAGTAAACTTCATGTCAATAAAAAAATGCTTAAATATTTATTAATTTATAATAAATACTTAAGCATTGTATTTCTTATTTCCAAATTAACTGCATTAAATTTTTATACTCATTATTCAAATGTTTTATAATCACATCAAACATAGTATAAATCAAGTTACCTTCTTTTTCTATTTCGTTGAGAAGAATACAGCAATCTAAAATTAAATTATCTTCATTGTCAAAATAATATTTAAATGATTTATACGTTTTATTTAATTCATTTATCCCTATTCTTAGTTCTGTTTCATTATCTTTATTTAAAGCCTTAGCTGCTACAAAAACCCTTATCATGCCATAAATACTATCATCTAAAATAACAAGTACAGGCAATTTTTGTCCTTTAATATCAAGATTTGAACGAAAAACTACTGTATTAAATTCATTATTTTCAAATTCATTTACCTGAAAACTATTAATATTTTTTTCCTCTAAAAATTTTTTAAATGCTTCAGCTCTATTATTCATTATATATAACTCCTCTCTTCATCAATAGTTTTATATCTATTTCACAATTTCATATGGCCAATTTACAATGCCACCAAAATTATAAACATTTACATAACCCATCTTAGCTAATTTAATTGAAGCGTCTGTAGCTCTTCTACCACTTCTACAATAAACTAATATCATTTGTTCTTTATCAGATAATAATTCTTGTAATAGTTTATTATCAGGGCTAATTTCTTCATTTGGCAAAGATATAGCATTTTTAATATGACCATCTTCATATTCCGGTTTAGTTCTTACATCTAAAATCACATAATTTTCTTCACTGTCCATAAACTGTTTTGCTTGTTCAGGATCAATTTGTCGAAAGCTGATATTTTCACCTACATCTACAACTTCATTATCAGCTTTTGCTATTTGATTAAAAGCTATTAAACCCATACCTAATACCATAACTACTAATATATACTTCACATATTTAAACATAATTACACCTCACCAACGTTTAAACAATTCATTTTCTACTACTTCTGGATGATGATATTGCTTATCCTTTAAATTATAATTGCCAAAATTAATCGCCTGCATTGGACACCACTGAATACATGCTAAACAGTATATACAATTATTATTTGACTTAAACTTTATTTTTCCTGCTTCTTCAATGATATTGTTTGTAGGGCAAAGTTTTACACATCGCTTGCAATGAATACAATTCTTTTTGACTGTCTTCTTTTGTAAACATTTCTTTATAAATAACCATGAAATGTATTTCTTTATTACATACCACCATGATTTTTTTACTAAAACATTATTACTAGTTTTACGTTGATTTAATTCTTCTGCAATTTTTAATACTTTATCTTTATACGTATTCAATGAGCTATAATCGTATTTTTTACCCCAAAAACTTAAGATATTATCTGGTAAATATACCTCATTTCTATATGCTAAATCTATATTTTTAGCTTTTAATAAATCTTGCATTGTTATAAAACTATTTCCTACTTTACCGCCACAAGTAACTACAGCATAACAATATATTTTCTTATCGCTTTTTATCTCTAATTTTTTTATAAAATCCTGCATTAAATCTAAAACATCATAACAATGTACAGGAAAAACAAATCCCATTACACTATCATCATGCTTATAATCTTTTACAGTGCTGATATCTTGCATTTTATCTTGTGTTAAATATGCCAATAATTTCGCCACTTGATACGAATTTCCAGTTCCTGAAAAATAATATATCATTACTTATTAAATTCTCCATTTCTTTTATTCCTTAAATAGATTTTATAAATTCCTATAATACGCTCCCCATTCACTCATCAAATTTATTATAGGCTCTATTGTTTTACCTATTTCCGTCAAGGAATATTCCACTTTAGGTGGAACTACAGCATAGACTTTGCGAGATATGATTTTATCTTTTTCCAATTCACGTAAATTAGATGTTAATACTTTTTGTGTACAAGGAATAGCTCTATTTAATTCTGAAAATCTTTTTGTTCCTTTTAACAATTCTTTAACTACTAATATTTTTATCTTTGTTCCAAAAATTTGTAAAGATACAGCTACATCACAAGGTAATAATTCTTTTTCCATATTGCTCCTCTTCCATTTCTTTACTATCTTTGAAGAAACTATAATACTTTAAAGTACCTTCTTCATAAACATTTTTATCCGTGATATTATTATAACAAATTTATAAATCTATATCAGAAAGGATTTTTATAATGAAAATTCAACAAATACGCAACGCTACTTTAATCATAACTTATGCCAATAAAAGATTTCTAATTGATCCGATGTTTGCACCTAAAGATTTTTATCCACCAATACCAAAATGTTTTAATCCCAATACTAAATGGCCTCTTGTAGATTTACCCTTTGCCTTTTCCAAAATCATTGATAATATTGATGCTGTAATTTTAACACATTACCATATCGACCATTTTGATGAATTTGCAGTTCAGGCACTACCTAGAAATTTAAAAATCTACGTTCAAGATGATATTGATAAACAATTATTGATAAATCATGACTTTACTAATATCGAAGTTTTAACAAAAGAAGGCAATTCATTTGATGATATCAAGCTCTATAAAGTTGATTGTCAACATGGTATAAAAGCTCTAACAGTGCCATATTTTGAATTTACAAGTAATTATTTTAACATGAGTGTCCGCTATGAAGCTATGGGGGTTATTTTCCAACATAAAGACGAAGAAACTTTATATCTAGCTGGCGACACTATATTTTGTGATTTTGTCAAAAATGCTATTGCTCAATATGCACCTGCTAAAATTATCATCAACTGTGCAGATGCCCAATTTGAACATAGTGGCTCTATCATCATGGGAACTGATGATATTTTAAAACTTCATCAATATGCTCCTAATTTAAAAATAATAGCTAGTCATTTAGATACTGTAGGTCATGCCACTTTAAACCGTCAACAATTAAGCGAATTTATCACTCAACATAAATTAACCGATTATATCTTCGTGCCAAAAGATGGAGAAATTATCTAAACAAAAATACATTTATCAGAAAAATCTCTTTAAATATTGAAATTAATTATCATTTTTATTATAATTGATATATAAATTATATATCCTAAAGAAAAGAAGTGATATTCTTGCAAAAAGAACATTTTGATATCACAGGTATGACATGTTCGGCTTGCTCTAGTAGAGTAGAAAAAGCTGTCGGTAAATTACCTGGTATAATCAATCACTCAGTGAATTTACTAAAAAATTCTATGGTTGTGGAATTTGATGAAAAATTATTATCCACAAATGAAATCATTCAAGCTGTAGAAAAAGCTGGCTATGGTGCTTCATTGCATTATAATCAATCTTTGAACAAACAAAGTCCTATAAAAATTGAAAATAAAGTAGAAGATATTCATGCACAAATGAAAAAACGTTTATTTATCTCTATTATTTTCATGTTACCTCTATTTTATATTTCTATGGGACATATGTTTTCCTTACCTATGCCCTCTTTACTTCTAGGTACAGAAAATGCTCTTTCGTTTGCTTTTACTCAATTTTTATTATTAATTCCTATAGTATTCGTCAATTTCAAATATTATAGCGTAGGCTTCAAAACATTATTTCAACTTTCGCCTAATATGGATTCTTTGATTGCCCTTGGCTCAAGTGCTGCCATTATCTATGGTATTTATGCCATTTATAAAATAAGCTTTGCCTTAGGTCATGGAGATTTCTCTACAGCTCATCATTTCAGTATGGATTTATATTTTGAATCAGCAGGTATGATTTTGACCTTGATTACCTTAGGAAAATTTCTCGAAAGTAGAGCTAAAAATAAAACATCTGATGCTATCACCAAATTGATGAATTTAGCACCGAAAACAGCTCTTCGCTTAGAAAATAATCAAGAACAAGAAATTTCTATTGATGATGTAAAACTAAATGACATTCTAATCGTCAAAGCAGGTGCAAGTATTCCTACAGATGGCATTATTATTGAAGGTCATGGCGTTATTGATGAATCTTCACTCACTGGTGAACCTATTCCTTGTGATAAAACCATTGACCAAACTGTAATTGGTGGTACAATCAATAAATCAGGCTATTTTAAAATGCGTGTTACTAAAATTGGCGAAAATACTACTTTAGCTCAAATCATAAATTTAGTTGATGATGCCACTAGTTCCAAAGCACCTATTGCCAAAATCGCTGATAAAACCAGTGCTATCTTTGTTCCTATTGTAATAACATTCGCTATTATTGCCACTATCATCTGGTTATTTAAGGGCGAAAGTTTAGAATTTGCTTTATCTATTGGTATCTGTGTATTAGTTATTTCTTGTCCTTGTGCTTTAGGACTTGCTACACCTACAGCTATCATGGTTGGCACAGGCAAAGGTGCAAGTTTAGGTATTTTATCTAAATCAGCCCAAGCTTTAGAAACTCTTCACAATATCAATACAGTTGTTCTCGATAAAACAGGCACAATAACTCAAGGCAAACCTCAAGTAACAGATATTTATACTTCAAAAGAAGTAACACTTCAACAATTATTAACTATTGCCTCTTCATTAGAAAAATTATCTGAACACCCTTTAGGTGAAGCCATTCTTCAAGTAGCAGATAAACACAATATATCGACTCTAGCTGTAGAAAATTTTAAACAAATAGCAGGGCAAGGATTATCCGGTATTATTGACAAATCCATTTGTCTTGCAGGCAATCAAAAATTATTAATCGCTCATGATATTGAAAATGAACCGCTATTTTCCCTAGGCAATAAATTAGCCCAGCAAGGAAAAACACCTTTATACTTCACTAAAGATGATAAAATCCTTGGCTTAATAGCTATCGCTGATACAATTAAAGCAACAAGTCCTCAAGCCATTCAAGAATTAAAAAATCTCGGTATCAATATCTATATGTTAACGGGTGATAATCAAATCACAGCAAAACAGATAGCTAAGCAAATAAATCTTGAAGAAAATAATATAATTTCTGATGTATTACCTCAAGATAAAGAAGCTAAAATTCGTCAACTCCAAAATCAAGGACAAAAAGTAGCTATGGTAGGTGATGGCATAAATGATGCTCCTGCACTTGCTCGTGCTGATGTTGGTATTGCTATCGGTGCTGGTACAGATATCGCTATTGACTCCGCTGATATTATTTTGATGAAAAATAATTTACTCGATGTAGTAACTGCTATAAAATTAAGTAAAGCCGTTATCAAAAATATCCGTGAAAATCTCTTCTGGGCATTTATCTATAATATCATAGGTATTCCTATTGCCATGGGCTTATTTTATACTGCTTTTGGTTTAAAACTAAATCCTATGATTGGTGCTCTAGCCATGAGTTTTAGCTCCGTTTTTGTCGTAACTAATGCTCTTCGTTTGCGTTTTTTCCAAAATAATTATCAAACTTCATCCATAAATAAAGATAATTCATCTACTGCCATAAATATTCAAGCAATAGATTTAAATACATCAAAAGGAGACGATAATATGGGATTATTAAATAATTTATTCCACAAAAATAATGAAAAACAGACTGAAAAAATTATATCTATTGAAGGTATGATGTGCCAACACTGTGTAAAACATGCTACAGAAGCACTGGAAAAAATAGATGGTGTCAGTGATGTAAAAGTAAGTCTTGAAAATAAAAATGCTGTTATTCATGTAAATCAAAATGTTACAGATGAGCAAATAACTAATGCCATTGTTGAAGCAGGCTATGAAGTTACTGCTATAAAATAAATAATATAAAATAATTAAAAATCCTTTCTATAATCTATTGAAAATTTTTAAGTCTATGTTATAATATTAAAAATCATATTTTATAGAAAGGATTTTTTTATGTTTAAAACACTTGTAAAAATCATCTGCGTTATAACAATTTGTTTATTCACTACAAATTGCACCTCTGCTGAAAATTCAACTTCATCAAGCAATCAAAACACTTCCATGCAAACAACTCAAACAACAAAAAATTCCATTGATTTATCTTCTTATTTTGAAAATATTAATGGTACGGCTGTATTTTATACACCTGATATAAATACATATAATATTTACAATGATGAATTAAGCACCAAACAATCTTCTCCTTGCTCTACCTTCAAAATTTTTTCCACTTATGTAGCTTTAGACAATAAGACTATTGACATTAATAATTCTCTTCGAAAATGGAATGGCACTATTTACTGGTATGATGCATGGAATAAAGATATCGATTTAGATACAGCATTTAAAACATCTTGTGTTTGGTATTATCGCCAAGTCATTGATGAAATCGGACAAGATACTATGCAAAAATATATCGATAAATTCGATTATGGCAATAAAGATATTTCCGATTGGGACGGAAAAACAGATTTAGATGATGATCCTAGAGATTTAAAAGGCTTCTGGCTAGAAACTTCTTTAAAGATTTCACCATTAGAACAAGTACAATTATTAAATCGCCTATTTTCTACCAATGAAAATCCTATGGCTTTAGCTAAACTAAAAGAATTAATGTTAGTTTATGAAGATAATAACACTGGTCTAAAAATTTATGGCAAAACTGGTTTTGGTAAAGTAAACGGTGAAAATACTGATGCTTGGTTCACTGGTTTTTATGAGATCAATAATCAACAAACATATTATTCTGTACGTTTAGATGACCCTAAAAATCCTCAAGCATTAAGCTCCACTGCCAAAGAAATCGCTATTAATATCATTAAAAATCTAAATAAATAACAAAAGGCTTTTCTTAGTATCATTTTCACTACTACTAAGAAAAGCCTTCTTTTTTATTTATTTAACATACGCATTGCTCTTACAATTACTTCTTTATACTCTCTTTTTATTCTACTTGCTAATAAATAACTTATGATTGTAGCCAAAATAGCAAATACCCCACCTGTGATACCTACGCTGTTTAATCCTGCTAAATCAACAGATAATGAACCTGCAAAGGAACCTACAGCAATACCTACATTATAAGAAGATGATGTAAGTGAACCTGCTAATGCTAAAGTTCCTGGATAGAATTTCTTGGACACCTGTAAATAATACATCTGTGTTGGTGTGTTTAATAAATACATCAATACACCTAAACAGCAAATAACCACACTGCCTAAAATAAATGATTCCATAGTAAAAGTCAATAAAATAGAAAATATTGCTTGTCCTGCAAATATCATCCATAAAATACGCATACCGCCCCAATAATTGAGCATAGGAGATAACAAATTACTAATCATTGCCGCTACACCAAAGATAACAAATGCTAAAGTCAATAAATTAGCAGATAAGCCCATTTTATCTAATAAAATTGGAGATAAATAAGTATAGAAACAATATGCAGAAGAACCACTTAAAATCATTGCACTTACTGCCATAATAATACGTCTATCTTTTAATAATACTAATTGTTCCATAATATTATTAGTTGGTGGTAAGTTTTTCGTTGGTAAAAATTTAACCATTAATAATAACAATAAAACACTAACAACAACGATAAAAGCAAATGCTACACGCCAACTTGCAAATTGTACGATAAACATACTAAATGGAACACCAAATACTGAAGCAATATTAAAGCCAGCAAAAATCCAAGATATTACCGAAGAAGTGTATTTTCTTGGTGCAACATCTGGAGCAAATGTCATTGACATTGAAATTAAAGCACTAGATACAGCTGCCAAAAATATTCTTGAAGCTAACATAACTGGATAATTAGGTGCTAACATACAAGCCACATTACCTAGTGTAAATAAAAACATTAAACTTAAAACCGTACGATATCTAGGAAATCTTGATAGATATGCCGTAATTAAAGGTGCGCCCACTGAATAAACTATGGCAAATGCAGAAATCAATAAACCTGTTTGCGTGATTGATACATTCAAATCTTCTGCAATATTCGGCAAAATACCAATAACCACATATTCACAAGTACCCAATACAAAACTAAGCATAATCAACATGATTACTCTGATATTAAACATAATGTTATGATCTCCTTTACTATTTTTTTATTTATATTCCCTGTACTTATTATTACTAATAATAAGTAATTTAACTCGTTAAACGTTTACTATTATATATATTTTTTTTTATAAATACTATGCTTTCATATATTAAAAACATTGCTAAATGTCTTTTCTTTTTTACACAATAAACACAAAATTAAAAGAGTAGATTTTAAAATCTACTCTTTTTCCCAAAATCATTTGATTTTATTTATTAATTTACCGATTGGAGGAATTTCACAAACTACTTCATCTCCAGATTTTAGCCATTTTCCTGGTTTATATCCCATACCTACACCTGATGGTGTACCTGTAGCAATGATATCTCCTGCTTCTAAAGTCATTCCTTGTGATAATTCTGATACTACTTTTGGTATATCATTTAAAAATAATTTTGTATTTGAATTTTGGCGAAGTTCCCCATTTACACTGCATTTTATATCCACCTCTACAGGAAATGGCAAAGCTGATTTATGCAAAATAACAGGGCCCATAGCACTATAAGTATCTAGAGATTTTCCCTTAAACCATTGCATATGTTTTAATTGCAATCTACGTGAAGAAAAATCATTGAAAATACTATAACCAAAAATATAATCTTCTACTTTATCCACAGGTATATTTTTGCCAGTTTTTCCTATGATTACCGCCAATTCCACTTCATAATCTAAAGCATTATCTATGTCTAAACAAGCTTGTACATCTTCATTTGTACCAATTATTTTAATCGCACGCTTGCCAAAATAAACTGCATCATTACTTGTTTTCTTGAAATTTTTTGCTCGTTCACTAGCTTCTTCTAAATGAGCTTGATAATTTACACCCACACATAAAATGTCATGTATTGGTCTTTCTATTGGTGATAATAATTTAACTTCACTCAATTTATAGCTCTTAAAATCATTATTTTCATCATCTAATTTTGTCTGTATATTTTTTATATCATCTTCATTTAATTGTTCAATCACATCTTGCATACAGCAAAAAGTTTTATCTGCATATAAATCATTAAGTGCTATTATCTTATCTTCATCATTTGCTAAAACACCTATCAATATCTTATCTTCTATTTTAAAATTTACAAACTTCATTATCTTTCATTCCTTTCCTCACATACTAACTAAAATATATATTATACATTTTTTATCTAAAATCCTTCTATTTTATAATCCTATTCAATAAATAGGTTTTAAGGAAAATAATTTTATATAGTTCTTTTACCAAACTAAATTTATTATTGTATTTACTCTAATAAATTATTTTATATTCATCTTGACATTATATACTATTCATACTAAAATAATAGTAAATAAGATATAAATTTCTTTTATTCTTTTAATTTATAAATATATTTTAAATCTATATATAAACAAGTAATTATCATATTTTCATAAACTTTAAACCTACTATAAAAGTAGGATAGGAGGATATATTTCATGACTAAATCTCTTTTAAATATTACGGACTTATACGCTAGTGCTGAAGATAAAACAATTTTACAAAATTTAAATTTAACTATAAATAAAGGTGAAACTCATATTTTAATGGGCCCTAATGGTGCAGGAAAATCTACATTAGGCAATGTTATTATGGGCAATTCTCAATATAAAGTAGACCGTGGAAGTATATTTTTCGAAGATGAAGATATTACTTCTGCTAGAACTGATGAACGTGCTCAAAAAGGATTATTCTTATCTTTCCAAAGCCCTATAGAAATCCCTGGTGTTTCTATCTCTCAATTTATCCGTACTGCTATGGAAACAAAAGAAAAAATCCGCCTAAAAGCTTTTCGCGATAAATTAAAAACTGTTACTAAGACACTCGGTATCAATGAACAATGGATTAATCGTGAGTTAAATGTAGGATTTTCTGGTGGCGAACGCAAAAAAATTGAAATGCTTCAATTATTAATGCTAAATCCTAAATTAGCTATCCTAGATGAAACAGACTCTGGTCTTGATGTTGACGCTGTAAAAACTGTTTCTCGCGGTATACAGACATTCCAACAAGATGAGCAAAAATCTTTATTAATTATCACTCACAATAGCAAAATCCTTGAATATCTCCATATTGATTATGTTCATATCTTAATCAATGGAAAAATCATCAAAACAGGAGATGCTTCTTTAATAAAAATCATCAACGAACAAGGCTATGAACCTTTTATCACTGGACAAGGAGAATAAAATCATGAATGAAGCAGAAAAAAGACAAAATGAATATATAAATCAAACTGCTGAACGTGTAGAAAATCGTTATGATTTTAAAAAAGCAGAAAAAGATGCTTATCGTCTCAAAAAAGGTCTCACTCCTGAAATCGTAGAAGAATTATCTGCTAAAAAAAATGATCCTGAGTGGATGCGTGAATTTCGCTTACGTTCTTTAGAAATCTACCACAGCTTAGATGTACCACCATGGGGGCCATCTATTGATGATTTAAATATCGACAATATCGTAACTTATGTAAAACCAAATACTGATATGCAAGGTTCATGGAAAAATGTACCTGAAGATATCAAAGATACTTTCGATAAATTAGGTATTCCTCAAGCTGAACAAAAATCCCTAGCTGGTGTCGGTGCCCAATACGACTCTGAGGTCGTTTATCACAATCTCAAAGAAGAAGTTGCCAAACTAGGTGTAATTTATACAGATATCGAAACTGCTCTCAAAGGCCCTTATGAACCTATGATACGTGAACATTTTATGAAACTTGTAACACCTCGCGATCATAAATTTGCAGCCTTACATGGTGCAGTCTGGTCAGGTGGCTCTTTCGTATATGTACCACCTGGAGTAAAAGTGGACATTCCACTTCAATCTTATTTCCGCCTAAATGCAGCAGGTGCAGGGCAATTTGAACATACTTTGATTATCGTAGATAAAGGAGCTGACCTTCACTTCATCGAAGGCTGTTCTGCTCCTAAATATAATGTAGCTAATTTACATGCTGGCTGTGTAGAATTATTCGTCGCTGATGATGCAAAATTGCGTTACTCCACAATCGAAAACTGGTCAAAAAATATGTACAATCTCAATACAAAAAGAGCAAAAGTAGGTAAAAATGCTACTATGGAATGGATTTCTGGCTCATTTGGCTCTCATATCTCTTACCTTTATCCAATGACAATTCTTGCAGGTGAAAATGCCAAAGCAGAATTTACAGGAATTACATTTGCAGGTAAAGGGCAAAACCTCGATACAGGAGCTAAGATGGTGCATAATGCCCCTCATACATCTTCTTTAATCAATACAAAATCCATTTCTAAAGATGGTGGTGCTAGTACATTTAGAAGTTCTGTCGTTGTAGCCAAACAAGCCCAGCACAGTAAAGCCCTAGTTTCTTGCCAATCTTTAATGCTTGATAATATTTCTCGTTCAGATACAATTCCAGCAATGGACGTGCGTACAAATAAAGCCAGTGTTGGACACGAAGCCAAAATCGGTCGCATTAGTGATCAAGCTGTATTTTATCTCATGAGTAGAGGTCTAAGTGAAGCCGCTGCTCGTGCTATGATTGTAAATGGATTTGCTAATCCAATATCCAAAGAATTACCAGTAGAATATGCTGTAGAAATGAATCATTTAATTCAATTAGAAATGGAAGGTGCCATTGGCTAAAAGGAGATATGACTATGAATATAAAATTTGAACATGCAAATAGTTTACCAATGCCAACATGGCGTTGGTTAAAATTAAATGATACAACTATATCTTATGATAATATAGATAAATTAACTCCCCTCAAACCTCAAATCATCAATTCCACGGAAAATATTTCCCTAGCTTCACAAAAAGATATAACTTTTGCCAACTTTCCTCACATCACTACTGGTATCGGCTCAGATACTGATAAATTTGTAGTAAATAATGCTAGTAATAAAAATTATTTCACTATCAAAGCAAATACGATTACCCAAAAACCTTTAATCTTTATTTATGATTTAACCGATAATCTTGATTTAATTGATGATAATTATATTTACGCTCAAGAAAATAGTCAAGCTACTATAATTATCGTTTATAATTCCCCTTATCATAATCAAGGTTTTCATGCGAGCAGTACAAAAATTTTCGCTGAAAAAAATGCCCAAATTAAAATAATCCAACTGCAAACACTTGGCAAGGATTATTTTAATTTTGATGATATCGGCACACTTGCTCAAGAAAATGCTCGTATATCCATTCAACAAATTGCTTTAGGTGCAAATAAAAATTATCTAGGTGCAAATATTGATTTACTACAAAATAATGCACAACTAGATTTCCAAACAGATTATTTAACTGCTAAAAATCAAATGCTCGATATGAACTATATTGTCAATATCCTAGGTCAAAAGACCAAAACTAATTTAACGACAAATGGTATCTTAATGCATAACGCTCAAAAAACACATCGTGCAACTTTAGATTTTAAACAAGGTTGCAAAGGTTCTATAGGTACAGAAGCAGAAAATGTATTATTACTTGATGAAGATATCCACAATAAATCAATTCCTCTAATTCTCTGCGGTGAAGATAATATCGAAGGCAATCACTCCGCTTCTATCGGTGAAATGGATAAGGAACAATTATTTTATCTGCAAACTCGTGGCTTAAATGAAAGACAAATTCGCCAAATGCAAATTGACTCCAAACTTCAATTAATCACAACAAATTTACCTGAAGAACTTCACACTTATATTTCCACTTATCAACAGGAGGCTTTCTATCATGAAAACTAATTTTCGCCAAGATTTCCCTATATTAAATGATGAAGCAAACCCTGTCGTTTATTTAGATAGTGCTGCTACTACGCAAAAACCACTAAGTGTGATAAAATCCCTAGAAAATTATTACACATCTCAAAACGCAAATCCTCTTCGTGGTCTTTATAAATTGAGTGCTACTGCTACAAGTGAATACGAACAAGCTCGCCACAGTGTAGCACAATTCATCAATGCCAATGAAGATTGTGAGATTATCTTCACTAGAAATACTACTGAATCCTTAAACCTCATCGCCTACACTTACGGCATGGAAAATATCCAAGAAGGCGATGAAATCGTAATCTCCATTCTTGAACATCATAGCAATATACTTCCATGGCAAATGATAGCAAAATTAAAAAAAGCTACATTAAAATATATGTATATAAATGATGAAGGTATTATTTCTGATGAAGAAATCCAAACAAAAATCACACCTAAAACAAAGATAGTTTCTATCACTCAAGTTTCAAATGTCTTAGGCGTTGCCACTCCTTTAAAAGCTATAATAAAAAAAGCTCATGAAGTAGGTGCTATCGCCATTGTTGATGGTGCTCAAGGTGCTCCTCATATGGCAACAGACGTCCAAGATTTAGATTGTGATTTTTACGCATTCTCCGGTCATAAAATGTTAGCACCTATGGGAATTGGCGTTTTATATGGAAAAAAATCCATACTTGAGCAAATGCCTCCATTCTTACGCGGTGGCGAAATGATCGAAACAGTATCCGAACAAGATGCTACATTTGCCCCACTTCCAGAAAAATTTGAAGCTGGTACACCTAACGTATCTGGAGCAATAGCATTAAAAGCCGCTATCGAATATATAAATCAAGTAGGATTTTCCTACATTGAACAACAAGAAGAAAAATTAATGAAAATCGCCATGGAAGAATTATCTAAATTGCCTTATATCACCATTTATGGCTCACCAGATTATAAAAAGCATAAAGGTGTATTGAGCTTTAATATTCAAGATATTCACCCTCATGACGTATCTTCACTTGTCGATTATCATGGGAATATAGCCCTTCGTGCAGGCAATCATTGTGCTCACCCATTATTAAAATATCTAAATGCACAATCAACAAATCGCATAAGCTTTTATTTCTATAATACAAAAGAAGATGTTTATCAATTCATTGAACAAATAAAAAAAGTAAGGAGTTATTTAGGATACGATGTTTAATCTCTATAATGAAATCTTAACTGAACACAACCTTCACCCTAATAATAAATGTTCACTAGCAGATGCTACACATCACCAACACGGTATCAATCCTAATTGCGGTGATGAAATCACGCTCTCCTTAAAACTCAATAACAATATTATTGAAGATGCTAGTTTCCAAGGTTCAGGTTGTGCTATTTCCCAAGCTTCCACAGATATCATGATTGATTTAATGCTCGATCAACCAGTCGATAAAGCTAAAGAATTATGTCGTTTATTCATTGGCATGGTTCAAGGCACAATCACTGATGAAAAAGAGCTTGCCCCTTTAGATGAAGCTCTTACCTTTAAAAATATATCCAAAATGCCAGCTCGTGTAAAATGTGCCGTACTCAGCTGGCATACTATGGAAACAATCCTAGACAAAGCCCTCCAAAACTCTCAATAAATAAAAAGTATCATCTTGATTTAAATAGTTCAAAACTAAAATTAAGATGATACTTTTTTTATCTAAAATTTACCAAACAAAATCAAGAAAAATCTCGCTAATCCTTGATAAATAAACTTTTTTACTAAATCCCTTCAAATCTCATTATCGCTGGTGAAAAATAACTAAAATCCTTGTTTATCAATACTTTTAATAGTATAATAAAAACCATAAGGATTAATTTTTCTAGCATTTAACTTTAACAAGAGTTGTATTTGAATGAAACTTATTAGATCTTTAGAAGGAGATATGTAAATTTAACTTTAACAAGAGTTGTATTTGAATAAAATCTCTATCTTGATACTTTAGTAATAACTTGAAATTTAACTTTAACAAGAGTTGTATTTGAATATGTTTCGGTTGATTTCACAGCAACAGTTTTGCATATTATTTAACTTTAACAAGTGTTGTATTTGAATAAAATCTTTTGATTGAGTTCTCTTAGCTTCTTGCCATTTAACTTTAACAAGAGTTGTATTTGAATAGGCTTATTCAATTTCCTAATGGAACGTTTAGAAGGATTTAACTTTAACAAGAGTTGTATTTGAATATCTCTTGCATTCACTTGAACAGCATTTAATACGATTTAACTTTAACAAGAGTTGTATTTGAATAAAAAGAGTATGAAGGCTCTGTTTGGTATGATAGGATTTAACTTTAACAAGAGTTGTATTTGAATTTTGTTATACCTCCTTATGTATTTATAATAACATTAATTTAACTTTAACAAGAGTTGTATTTGAATTTATAAATAAGGTTGTACGCTCTAAACGGAAGGGCAATTTAACTTTAACAAGAGTTGTATTTGAATTTATAAATAAGGTTGTACGCTCTAAACGGAAGGGCAATTTAACTTTAACAAGAGTTGTATTTGAATTTATAAATAAGGTTGTACGCTCTAAACGGAAGGGCAATTTAACTTTAACAAGAGTTGTATTTGAATTGTACGCAACGAATTGCCCATTGACGAGACTTTTCATTTAACTTTAACAAGAGTTGTATTTGAATTGGCGCTTTCCACGTCTAACTAAATTATAGGTATTAATTTAACTTTAACAAGTGTTGTATTTGAATCATTTTTATTATAGCACAAAATAGGGGTTTTTTATTATTTAACTTTAACAAGAGTTGTATTTGAATGCTTGTACGGAATGGTGCAGACTTGTTATGCACCTGATTTAACTTTAACAAGAGTTGTATTTGAATAGTATTAAAGATAGTAGGAAACGGCTAAAACAAGTAATTTAACTTTAACAAGTGTTGTATTTGAATACGTGATAGATGGTGTCCAAAATTTGTTGACAAGCAATTTAACTTTAACAAGTCTTGTATTTAAATTAACTCTCTAGCATTAGTATAACAATGAAAAAAGCCTTAGGAACTGACCCTTCCTAAGGCTTTTGTGCGTCATCATGAGTTTGATTTCGTCTATACTTAGTATAATATATTACATAGATTTTGCAATACAAAGCTTATTATTATCGTGCAAATTAGAAAAATAGACTTATATCTTTAATTCTTCTATATCAGCTAAGAGCTTATCTAATTTTTCTACTATACGCTTTTGTTCTGCTAACGGTGGTAATGGTATTAATATCATCTTTAATTTATTTATACTAACTCCACCTATTATTCCTGTCATATTAATTTTAAAATTATTTATAAATAAAGGTGCTTGTACTACATAAAAAATATATCTATCATAAATTT
This sequence comes from Megamonas rupellensis DSM 19944, assembly GCF_000378365.1. Classification (NCBI taxonomy): domain Bacteria; kingdom Bacillati; phylum Bacillota; class Negativicutes; order Selenomonadales; family Selenomonadaceae; genus Megamonas; species Megamonas funiformis. The sequence continues at coordinate 22,999 of NZ_KB899580.1, forward strand.
TCATAGGATTAAATGAACATAACTTATTACCAAAACAAACATCTTCTTTTAAAAATCCTACTTTTCTTCCTGCACTTCCACCTTCAATACACATTAAAGTAGCACCTTTCTTAGCAATTTTGAAATTTGTTTCAAAAGGAATTTTCACACCATTTTCATATAATATACAATTATTAAAATCTACATCTTTCGTTGCAATATAATTATATCCTTGTTTTACATTACTATATTTTAATTCTTTTTCTTTAGCATTAATACTATTTCCTGTATATATAGATGAAACATCATTTATTCTTATCCATTTCCAATTTTCAGGTATAGTAAATGGTATTTCATCTTCTGTTATCTCTGGCAATGGTTTTTGTTTTTTTATCTTCTTCTCTTTGATTAAGCGTTCTTTTTCTTCTTTTATTGCTTGTAATAAATCTTCTACATTATCATCTGTAGCTAACTGCTCTGTCAATTTCCCTTGTATAGCTGATTGCAATATAGATTTTTTTAATTTATCAGGGAAATTCTTTTGCAGTATAGATAATTTTTCTTCACTAGATTTTAGTTTTTCTATATTAGCTAAAACATTATCAAGCTTTTCTACTATACGCTTTTGTTCTGCTAATGGTGGCAATGGTATTAATAAATTTTTTATTGTATTCAATGCCAATTCTTTTTGTTTAGTTGAACCACTACACATATCTTCTATATTATCTTGAATATGTGGAGAAGATAAAAAATATTTTATATATATTTCACTTATTAAACGTGTGCTACGCACAACTGTAACATGACTGTCTGCTACTACAATAGGATATTTTGAATCTGTTTTAAATAAACATACCCTTCCAACTGTGCCTAATCCCGTTGAATTTATTAATATATCATGTTTCTTTAAATATCTTTCATCAGAATATTTTTCTAATACTTCTGGTGCTAAATATTTTGCCGGCTCTAAAGTAAATCCACTCCACTGATTACATTTTTGAGATACAACAGGATATTTTTTTATATCTGAATATATTGGTGATTTTCCTCTTTGTAAATATACACATATATCATCTAGCCTTACCCATTTCCAATTTTCAGGTATAGCAAATGGTATTTCATCTTCTGTTATCTCTGGTAATGGTTTTTGTTTTTTTATCTTCTTTTCTTTGATTAAAAGTGCTTTTTCTTTTTTTATCGCTTGTAATAAATCTTCTACATTGTCATCTGTAGCTAATTGCTCTGTCAATTTTCCCTGTATAGCTGATTGCAATACTGATTTTCTTAATTTATCTGCTAACATAATTTTACCCCTAAAATATTTTCTATTTCTTGGAGCTTCTTATCTATCTTGGCATTCAAAGTAGCTCTTTTTTCTTTATACTCTAAAATAGTTTCTTCTGGAGATAAGACTTCTTCTTCCACTGTAGGATAACCGCATAAATCTATATCATAATTGCGATTTACGATTTCTTCTAATGTATAAACTTTAGCCTTATAAGTATCAGTATCCTCATCTTGAATATCGCATCTATCATTCCACCATTTTATACAATCAGCAAAATGTTCTAATTTCATTGGTTTTGTCTTAGAAAAATGTTTATATTCTTCTGGCATATCCAAACGATAAAAATAAGTTTCTCTCGTAGTTCCTGTATTATCAAAAAAGATAATATTTGTAGTAATAGGTGTATATGGAGCAAACACAGAAGCAGGCAGGCGAACAATCGTATGCACATTAAATTCACTAAATAATTTTTTCTTGATAGCCACTTTGGCATTATCTAAACCAAACAAAAATCCATCTGGTATGATAACTGCTGCTCTACCATTTTCTTTCAAACGATACATAATTAAAGATATGAATAAATCTGCTGTTTCACTACTGCGTAAATCTACTGGGAAATTGTTTTTTATTGCATCACCTTCAGCTCCACCATAAGGTGGGTTCATCAAAATAACTTCAAATTTTTCATTATCTTTATATTCTCTTACATTGCGTTTTTCTAAGGAATTAGCATTATAAATAGCAGGATTATCTATATCATGCACTAACATATTTGTTACACATAATAAATGTGGTAGAGGCTTTTTCTCTATACCATAGATAGCATTATTATACTGTGTTCTATCTTCTGTATTTTTCATATTTTTTTCTAAATGATTTAATGTAGAAGTCAAAAATCCACCTGTTCCACAAGCAAAATCAGCTACAGTTTCGCCAAGCTTTGGATTTACCATTTCTACGATAAAATCAGTTACTGCCCTAGGTGTATAAAATTCCCCTGCATTTCCTGCACTTTGCAAACTTTTCAAGATGGTTTCATAAATTTCGCCAAAAGCGTGCAATTCTTTGATATTATCAAAATCTATTTTATTGATTTCATTGATTAATTGACGTAGTAAAACACCATCTTTCATATATTGATTGGTGCTTACAAATACATCTCTTAAAATCTTATGCTTCATAGGAGCATTTTCTGGCAATTTTATTTCTTTTAACTGTTTGAATAACTTTTCATTGACAAATTCTAATAAATCATCTCCTGTTAAAGACTTACCATCTGCATCATCTACTGCCCAGTTTTCCCATTTACATTCTTCTGGCAATATAGATTTATAATTTTCATCAAAAAGTTCCCAGTCTTCTTCCTTCTTGGCATAAATTTTTAAAAATAATAGCCATGTTAATTGCTCGATACGCTGTGCATCACCATTTACACCGCTATCCCCACGCATTATATTTTGAATGTTTTTTACAAATGCTCCTAAACTCATAGTTTAATTCATGTACTCCTTTTATAGATTATATATATTATTTCCTTGATTTGCGGATGTTTCATTATTATAGATTAAACTTGTGAGTTCATCTACTGCCTGAAAATATTTTTCTTTACCGCCAAACATTTTTACAATTTTTGGTGCAGTTCCCCATTTAGCAAAATTTTTATTGCGTAAAACTTGAAGATTTTGTATTTCTCTTATGCCTTCATTCTTATATTGTTCCATCAAAGCATCTAATACTTCTCTACAAACTGGCGAATACTTAGCAAAATAATCTCTTTTTTTCACATTATTAATACGTTCTTTTCTCGTCAAAGGTTTTTGATCATAAACAATATGCAAAATTAAATCAAATTCATCTATATCATTTTTACCTGTAGCCTTATATAGTTCATCTATAGAAACATTATACTTTGCTAATTCTTCAAGAATAACTTGCTTTTTCGCTGTACTGCTCCAAGCATTAATAAATTCATCTAAAGAAGCATATTCCTTGCGAACATTTTTCTTAGTGAAATCAACAACGCTTTCTGTTATTAATTTTCCATTAGCATCAAGATATTGTACACGTTCATTTACTATATTTACATCTACATTATCCACATGATATTTTACTTTGCCTTCATGCACCATTGGTGGTGTAAATATATCGCCATCTTCGCCTGCTATATCTTCGCCTGTTTCTTCTGTAGTATTCATACTTGTATTTTCATCTTTTCCATCATCTTCAATGATAACTATAGGCTCGCCATCAAAATTAGGATCTGCAAATAATCTCGTTACTCCCCTAAAATCCATGATAGTAAAATAATTTTTATCATAATCTGGATTTAATCGAGTGCCACGTCCAATAATTTGTTTAAACTCAATAATAGAATTTATATTATTTTCTAATACAATTAATTTACAAGTCTTAGCATCTACACCTGTAGTCATTAACTTTGATGTAGTAACTATTGTCGGATATTTTTCACTAGGATCAATGAAATAATCTAACATAGCTTTTCCTTCTTTTTTATCACCTGTTATTTGCATAATATATTTAGGATTAACCTTCATGATATCGCTATTTTCATTTATAAGTGCTTGCCTCATTCTTTCAGCATGTTCTATATCCACACAAAAAACAATAGTTTTACTATATCTACCATTTTCTTTTAACCATTTTGTAATACGCTTTGCTACTTCTTGGGTACGTTCATCAATAATTAAATTTTTATCAAAATCTTTTCCTAAATATAATTTATCCTCAATTTGCAGACCATTTTTATCAAATTGTCCTTTATACGGTCTCCAGCCTTCACTATCTCTATCTATATTCACACGAATAACTTTATATGGTGCTAAAAAGCCATCAGCTATACCTTGTTTTAAACTATAAGTATATATAGGTTCACCAAAATAAGCTATATTACTTACTTCTTTTGTTTCCTTCGGTGTCGCTGTAAGACCTATTTGTACTGCACTATTAAAATATTCCAAAATAGTTCGCCACTGTGAATCTTCTTTGGCACTACCACGATGACATTCATCTACAATTATTAAATCAAAAAATTCTGGTTTAAATGCACGAAAAATTTCTTCACCATTTTCACCAATAAATTGATGATATAAACTCATATAAATTTCATAGGAACTATCTAAATATCTATTTTCTATTTTCGTTATGACTTTTTCAAATGGTTTAAAATCTTGTACAATAGTCTGATCTATCAAGATATTTCTATCAGCCAAATAAAGTACACGATTTACCTTTTTCGCTTTAATAAGTCTATATACAATCTGAAATGCTGTATATGTTTTTCCCGTGCCTGTTGCCATCACTAACAAAATACGTTTTTGATTTTTAGCAACAGCTTCAACAGTTCTATCAATAGCTACTTGTTGATAATATCTAGGCTTTTTATTTGCCAGTGGATCAACATAATATGCTTCTTGTACAACGCTAAGCATATCTTTATCCAATTTTTCACCCTCAATATAACGCTTCCATAATTGTTCAGGTGTTGGAAATTCTTCTAATTTTATCTCTCTTGTTTTCCCTGTGAAAAAATCATATTCAATAAAACCCTTTCCATTTGAAGAATAAGCAAATTTTACATCTAACATTTGAGCATACTCCATAGCTTGTGGCATACCATGCCCTATAGAATAATTCATTTTCTTCGCTTCTATAATCGCCAATGGTTTTTTATTCACACCATAAGTCAGTACATAATCTGCTTTTTTGCGTTTTCCTCGTGTTACCTTATCACCTCGTACTTGCACAGCTCCATTTGTTATATAGTATTCATAAAATACATTATCTTTATCCCAACCAACATTTTCTATCGCTGGTGTTATATATTTAAATTTTATATCTTCCTCTGTCAATTCAACTATCATAAAATACACTCCCATATAAAAATTAGCGTATTACTATACTTATAATAAAGTTTACAACATTAATATTTTATTATCAATTAATCTAAATATATATTATCCCTTTGAAACTACATAATCCTTATAAATTAAGCATTGATAAATTTATATATTCAAAAATACAAATAAAAATTGTATAATTTATATTGATAAAAACTTAAAAACCATTCTTATAATACTGCTGACAGAACATTTTCCCAAATATGTACAAAAAACATAACCACTAAGTTCTCATCTGAATTGATGTCCTATTCTAGTGATATTGATAAACAATATATTATCTAATTTCTAGAATTAGGACATAAAAAATAATTATCATATATACTTATAGTTATAAATTTTATTTTTATAAATTAATTTAAGGAGGAAATATTTTGGATATTACTGTATATAATTTGCCACTACAAGCATACAATAAATTAAAAAATAAATTATCTAATATTGTTGATGATTCTCATATATTTTCTGCTTCAAATGAATCAGTAAATAAAACTTATATAGAAATAAAAAATATATGTAACAGTGAAAATAAAGAAAACATCATTCAAAATCTTATATCAAATAATATAAATATTTTTAAAGACACAGTAGAACAAAGTTTTATTCACAATCCACCTAGTTATAATTTAAAATTTGAATTTTCGCTTGAAAATAATCTTTTAATAGTAGGAAATGGTTTTGATTTAGAACATGGCTTAAAAACTCAATATACAGATTTTTTTGATGTTATTGATAAAAAAGCTGCTTCTAAAAATGAAATTATTTTAAACGATAATAAATATATTATCAAAAATAATAAACTACTATCATATCTAATAACTGAATATAAACAAAATAAATTACAAGGTAATAATTGGATAGATATTGAAACTGAATTAAAAAAAATAATAACTCTAATAGAAGAAATTAAAACTAATAATTTTATTGATAATATGAATTATTATAAGGGAGAAAATGAATATACTACTATTTATAAAATATATTCTAAATCAAGCTATTACTTCAAAAATTATTTATTTCCATTTGCTGAAGCTGCTAATTATTGTAAATATATAAAAAAAGAATATGATACTAGTATTAAAAATCTTGAAAGTAATTTAAATGAATTAACAAATATGTTAAGAGATTATTTATTAGAACAAGATATTTCTAATCTCACAAAAACTAAAGATATTTCTGATATCGATTATAAAATAACACATGTTTTGAGCTTTAATTATACTGATACATTTAGAAAATTATATTCTAAATTAGATAATGATAAAATAGATTTTATTCATGGCTCATTAAATAAAAATAATCTAGTATTAGGTATAAATGAAACCTTAACAGAAGATACAGAAAACAAAATTATTGATACTGTATATTTCAAAAAATATTTTCAACGTATATATAAAAAGACTGACTATCAATATGTTAGTTGGCTAGACTCTACGGACTCTGAAAACTATGCAGATTTTGATACAGTATATATACATGGTCATTCATTAGATGAAAGCGACAAAGAAATATTAGAAAAAATTATAAATAGTGTTCTAAAAAAAGATACTTCTACAGTAAAAATATTCTATTATGATGAAAAACATTACAGACAAGAAGTTACTAACTTAATCAAAGTGTTAGGAAAAGATGTATTTCAAAAATACTATTTTCAAAATAGAATAATTTTTATTAAACAAACATCTAAAAAATAAATTTAATGATACCTTCTTATTTTAATCATATTGATTATAAAAATTTTTATTTAAAGGAGTGCATTTTATCATGGAAGAAACTAATTCAGAAGTTCAATCTACAAATAATAAAAAAATATATAAAATTATAGGATTAATAGTATTATTAATTTTAGCAGGGTGTGCATTTTATTTCTTCTATTGGATAAAAACACCTCAATATAGTTTAAAACTTATACAAGAATCTGTACAAAATCATGATGTAGTAGCTTTTGAAAAACATGTCGATACTGAAGCTTTATGTACTCAAGCAGTAGATGGATTTTTAGCCCAAGAGATGTCCACTAATGATATGAATAATCCTCTTATTCAAGGAATAATTCAAACAGTAAAACCAGCTATAGTTAAATCTTTAAAAGACGGATTTATTAATTATGTTCGTGATGGCAATTTTAATATGACTAATCCATTTGAAACGAATAAGACAAATAATAAAATTGCTAATAGCGAAAAACAAAATGAAAATAAAATCAAAGGATATACTAGACTAGAATTTAAAGACATTGCAAATACAGAAACAAATGGAAATCGTGCAACTGTTGATATAATTCTCTATGATAATAAAACAGATAAAAATTTCACTTTAAAAATCGGTATGGCAAAATTAGAAGATGGCACATGGCGAATTGATACTTTTGTAAATTTAGATGAATTTATCAAAGAATATACTCAAGCTACCAAAGAAAAACTAGATGAAATAAATAAACAAATATCTGATGAAATATCACAAAATATTTCTATTAATATGGCTAATGTAAAAGCTAATTTACAAACTCAAAATATATTTGGCTTAATTGATGGAAAAGTCGTTGTTTATATCCCTTTAAAAAATTTAACTGATCAAAATATAACTATAAACAATATCCAGATACAATTTATAGACAATAATAATAATATTGTTTATGAAAAAACTATTACCGACAATATAGTAATGCAACCTAATCAAGAAAATACTATAACTTCAAATTTTGAATTAAATCCATTTATAGATAAAGATAATAACTTAATAAAAGTATTTTCCAATACTACAACTAATGTAATAATAACTAATATACAAACACCTGATAAAAATATCAAATATCAAACAGAATTATAATAATAGGTGATACCATGAAAAAAATATGTATAATATGTATCTTAAATTTAATGATATTTATATCTACAGCTTTTGCTCAAAATATAAATGAAAATAGATGGTTTTGGATATCTTCTGATAATGAATATACAACATATATAGATAAAGAAACCATTAAATACAATCCTGTAACAGATAGTACAGATTTATGGATTTGTTTGATTAGACCAGCAAAAAATATATTTATGTTAGAACATATAGAAATTTTCTATAAAGATAATCGATATTCTGCTCATGAATATGCTATTTATGAAAATAATCATTCAATACCCACAGCTAGTGGTAATGAGCATAAAATAAAAGAAATAATCATGCCTTCAACTTTAGGAGAAACAATACGTGATAGAAGTTCAGAACTTGTAGGACGTGATAAAAAATTAGCTGAATATAAAGAACAAAAAGCAATAAAGAATACAACCCAAAATAAATAAAACAGCTCATCAAAGAGCTATTACTAATAAGGTTCTTAGTTCATTAGAAAGTTTATTTTAATAAGAGGTGACTAATATGAGTAATCTTGCATATACTGATGATTATAAGGAACGTTTTGAACTAATTGACGGAAAAATTATTATGATGTCGCCACGTCCTAGAATAGCTCATAGCAGAGCATTAGGTAATATTTTTAGAGAATTTAGTATATATTTAAAAGGTAAAAAATGTGAAGCTTTTGCCGATGGTGTAGATGTATATTTAGATGAAAAAAATCATTTTATTCCTGATGTAATGATTATATGTAATAAAGATATTATCACTGACTTAAATATACAAGGTGCTCCAGATTTAGTAGTAGAAGTCTTGTCTCCATCTACAGCCAAAAATGACAAAGGAATAAAAAAAGATATTTATGAAAAATTTGGCGTAAAAGAATACTGGATAGTAAATACTGTAGATAAATCTGTAGAAGTATATTTAAATAATAATGGTCGATTTTACTTAGACAATGTTTATGCATATTTCACAGATGAAGAAATAGCTGAAAATGATGCTTTAGCAAATGACGATAAAAATAAATTGACTATCTACACTGATATAAAAGTATCTGTTTGTGATAATTTAGTGATTAAAATAAAAGATATATTTGAAAATATATAGATTTAGCTTTTATACCTATTATTATATATATGATGGATTATATAATGAAGTGCGACACCTAAAAAATAAAAAAACTCATTATGAATTTTCGTATAAAATAAAGTTACCACACAAAACCTACACGAAAGGAAAATTCATAATGAGCTATCATCATCTTACCATATCTGAACGTATTCGTATAGAGGTTCTTTCTATTTTAGGTTATTCTACTCGTTTTATTGCTAAATTTTTGCATCGCCATCATTCTACTATTGCTCGAGAATTATCTCGTAATAAAATTAAAAATGAATATGTCTCTACATCTGCTCACAATAAATATCTTAAACGTCGTAAAAATTCTTCTCACTCTAGTAAATATAATGAATTTCTTTCTAATCTTATTTCTGAAAAATTACATGAAAATTGGTCTCCAGAACAGATTTCTAATGCACTTTTAAATGGTAAACTTTCCTTTAAAACCATTTATAATTGGATTTATATTGGTAAATTAAAAGGTATTTCATTTAAGAATTTACGACATAAAGGAAAACGAAGAAAAAAGAATTGAGATAATCCATTTAATTTATTTTTAAAAGAAGTGTCTCACTTGGATTAACAATTCATAACATAAAAAAATTTTTTATGTTATAATATTTTTCGTTGCCCTTCCTATACTGGTAACAGTTAGGAGGTGTCTATATGTCTCATTTTGTTATGTTTTTAAAAGCTGTCATGGCAAGTGTAGTTGCCTACTATATTTGCAAAGGGCTAGACATGCTTTTTTCGATTTTATGTGGCAACTAGCCTAGCTTCAACGTTAGCTATATAACGCAAGAAACCCCATGAAGGTGCGAACTTCATGGGGTTTTGCTGTCTATATGACTCTTTTGTTATGTTTTGCCTATACTTAGTATAACACATTATTTAACTTTAACAAGTGTTGTATTTGAATTTATAAATTTTTATATAGTAAAAATTTATAATTATTATATTATTATTTTCTCACAAAAGTCATAATTATAGTATCCTCACCATAATTATTCTTCATTTTCTCATATTCTTTAGCCTCAATAGGTGTTATAACTACAGTCTTTAAGCTAGGATTTAGTTTATTTACTTTTTCTACCACGCCTAAATGTTCATCACCATGAAAACTTCCTTGTACATGGAGGACTTTTGTGCCTTTATGTTCCTTTAAAAATTCAACAATACTTTCTGCCATGGCAAACATTGAGCTTTATAGAAAGCTTCTATTCTTTCTGGTGTCATCATCATATGACTTTGACCATCACCCATAGACATATAATTTTTGAATTTATCATAATATCTTTCATACTCTACTAAATGTTTTTTTGGCAAATAAATTTTATCTCTATCTTCAATTAAAGCTAAATCGCCTACTTTTGTATATTGATTAGCTATTCTTCGTGGAATATTTGATGCTAAAACATACATATCTTTTTCTTTAGCAAATTCTACCAATGGTTTATAATCTGTTTGGTAATTTTCCCATGGACGAGAATTATTTATAAATTCTGTTTCTGTTATTTCATCATTTAAATATTTATCCATTACTGGCTGAACATCTCTTTCAAACATTTCCATAGATAATATCATATCTTTATTTTGTTTATACATCTCTTGGAAAAATAATAATTCTGCTTCATGAATAGATTTTTGGTCGTGATATTCATCAAAAAATACTACATCATAATTTTGAGAAATGCTCACCGCTTTATCTAAATTAATTTTTTCCCCTTGATAATAATACTCTATGTCAGATTTTTCATCTTGTGCTTGAGCCATACCTCCTAAGCAACTAGTCAATACTAGCCCACTACAAGCAATTATCTGCCAAAACTTTTTCAAAATACCATCTCCTTTTAGTAAAAATTTATTTATTAAATAAAACAAAGTAGCAAGATTTTACCCTGCTACTTTATTTAATTTATCTTATTATCTTAGAAAGTCCATTCTGCACCCAAACGCCAGATCATACCATCTAAACCAATATCACTAATCTTTTTGTCAAAAATATTATCTACACCTGCATAAACTCTATTTCCTTCACCAAATTTTTTATTGAGTACAAAATTAGTTGTAGTGAAATTATAATCATTATCATCATAATGGTATTTATTAGCCCATTGTTGCCATAAAATCGCACTATATCCCCAATCATCATGGTCATCATATAATAATTGCAATGTAGTCATATTTCTTGCTCTATTATCTAAACGATCACCACTCACTTTATCTGTTGCATCTAGCCAATTACTTGTTGCTTTTATTGTCCATTTATCGTCTAAATTACGACCAATTTCCATTTCCACACCATCAATTTCAGCTTCATCTACATTTATATATCTCTGATCATAATAACTACTACCTATTTGTTTTGTAGTAATTAAATTTTTAACATCATTATTGAAATATGTTAATTTACCAAAATTATTATCTTTTTCAGCTTCAAAACTGATATCCCATGAAGTAGATTTTTCTGGTTTTAAATCTGGATTACCATAAACATTGACAGTTTGCCCACCCATTGCACGATGCATTGCCATATATAATTCACTAATAGTTGGAGCTTTAAAGCCTTTACCCCAATTAGCCTTAATGCGACTATTATCACTGATAAAATATGTCGCACCTATTTTTGGTGTAACTTCCCCACCAAAAGAACTATCATGGTCATAACGCATAGATGGAATTACTAATAATTTATCATTCACTTGCCATTCATCTTGGATATATCCTGCCCAAGTATTTATTTCTTTATCTGAATAATATTTATTACTTACTATTCCATTTCCTGATTGACTTACCTGATGTACATTATCACCTCCATCACTCAAACGAGTACCTTCGACTTTATTTTGACGATATTCGCCGCCAAATGTCAAAAGATGATTATCACTTAATTGCACAGTATTCTTACCTTCTATGCCCCAAAGCGTATAAGTGGATTTATCCCAATCATATTTTGGATACATTGAACCCAAAATATTTTCCATTGGTCCTGGGAAATTATTGCGATAATTATATAAATTATTCTCTTTATCCAATCTACTATAAAAAGTCCTAATCATATAATCACTATTATCAGTTTTGCCACTATAACCTAAACTATAATCATATCTTCTATAATCATACCATTCTTTTTTATCCTTACTAGTTTGAAAAACGCCTGTTGATGTATATTTATCAGCATAATCTGCTTTTGTATGTTCATTATAATAGCCAAGCGTCAAATCAATTTCTTTATCATTACCTAAATCCCATGTTCCAGCAAAATTAAAATCTTGAATAGGGCCATAATAATTACTGCCTTCATCTCCAGCTTGCATATTTTTGCGTACATCACTAAAACGCATATCAAAAGTAGAACTGAAATTTCCATGTTTACCAAAATCTATATGATAATAATTATTTATAGCTTCTGATCCTGTAGAAAGACCTACCATAACTGATGGCTCTTTTGATTTTTTAGTGATGATATTAATTACTCCACCTAAAGCATCTGAACCATATTGTGCTGAAGCACTGCCACGTACAATTTCAATACGTTCAATATTTGAAAGACTCAATCGACCTAAGGCATAAACGTTTTGTGTGGCACTTGTATCTTCTCCAGCAAATCTTTTACCATCTATTAAAATTAAAGTATGATTTGTACTCATTCCGCGAATCATCACATTATGACCTGCCATACCTGCTGAAGTTACATCTACATTAGCTGCCAAACGAAGTGCAGAATAAACATCTGTTGCTCCTAATTGTTCAATATCTTCTTTAGTAATTACTTCTACAGTTTGCGGTACAGCTTTTACTTCCTCTTGAGTTCGTGTCGCTGTAACTACTACATCTGGTGTAACTATCACATCATTATTTTGTATATCTTGTGCATATACTGGACTTGATAAACCTAATAACACTGATAAAGTCAATAAAGTTTGTTGTTTTTTTGTAGATAATCTCATTATATTAACTCCTTTGTATGTAATTGTTTATATTAACAATAATCATTATCATTAATATAAACAGATTAAACGTATTATTTGCTTTTCTTTAGCTATGAATATTTTTTATTTAAAAAGTAATCTCTGCTCCTACACGCCAAATTCTACCTTCTAAATAAATATCTCCTATTTTTTTATCTCCAATATTATCTACACCTGCATAAACTCGTCCACTTCGACCATCATCAAAGGCGAATTTTTTATTTACTACAAAATTTAAAGTATTATAATCATAATTTTCATTAGCATAATGATAATTACTTACCCAAGAATTCCAAAGCTTAGCACTATATCCATTAATATCATTATCATCATAATTCAATTCTAAAGTGGAAATATTATCGGCTGTCGCAGATACTTTTTCCCCATCACTATCTTTAGCATTGAGCCAATTACTAGTCGCTCTAATAGACCAATTATCATCAAATTGGCGACCTACTTCAAATTCTACGCCATCAGTTTTGGCATCTTGAGCATTGATAAATGTATTTTTTCCATTTACCTTATCATATGTTATTAAATTATCGTATTTACTATTAAAATAATTTAATTTCAACCAATTATTATCTTTTTCAGCTTCAAAACCGAGTTCCCATGTAGTAGCTTCTTCTGGTCTCAAATCTGGATTTCCATATATCGTAATAAAACCATGATCTTGCCCAGCATATAATTCTACTAAATTTGGAGCTCTCCATGATTTACCCCAATTCGCTTTTATACGACTATTATCACTTAGAAAATAAGTTGCACCTAATTTTGGTGTCGTTTTTCCGCCAAATTGTTCATCATGGTCATATCTCACTGCTGGAATAAATAAAATTTTATCATTTATAAACCATTCATCTTGAATATATCCAGCATAAGCAGAATTGTCCTTGCTATTACCTTCACCTAAAGCTAAGATTGGGCCTTCTACACCTATATTTTTATATTCAACACCATAAGTTAATAAATGTTCATCTCCTGCTTGTACTGTATTTTTAGCTTCAATACCTAAAGTATCAAATGTATTTTGCTTATAACCATTATTTTTACTGCCTTTATATTCTTCCTTATCATATCGATTATAATAAGCTCTAATCATATAATTACTATTATCGCCTTTTCCATTATAAGCTATACTATAATCTTGATTTGTTTTATCATAATTTGTAGAACTTTTGCCCATTCCCATAGAAGAATAATCTGTTATTTTCTTTGATTTTTCATCATAATAACCTATATAAAAATCTAAATCATTATTATCATCAAATGCATACGTTCCACTAAAATCATAATTCGTTCTAGGGCCAAAATAATTCGTCCCTGTGCCACCAACAAATTCACGTTTACGATATTTAGCAAAATTAGCATTCATTACCCCATTGAATTTACCTTGCTGACCTAAATCAAAACGATAATAATTATTCATGACATCGGTTCCTGTATTTACTCCTACAGTTACAGATTGTTCTTTAGATTTTTTCGTAATAATATTGATTACTCCACTTTCAGCATCTGCACCATATTGAGCGGAGGCTGCACCTCTAACAATCTCAATGCGTTCTACACTAGATAAATTTATTTTATCTAAATCAAAAGCTCCTCTAGTCATTGATGAATATTCATTTGACATTCTTCTGCCATCTAATAATACTAAAGCACCTGCATTTTTCCCACGAACCATCAATCTATGACCTGCACCAATTTGAGAAACATCAACATTTGTTGCCAATTTCAAAGCAGAATAAATATCTGTTGCTCCTAATTGTTCAATATCTTCACTGGTGATGACTTCTACAGCATTAGGTACAGCTTTCACTTCTTGCTGTGTTTTTGTAGCTGTTACCACTACATCTGGTGTTTGGATTACTTCACTAGCTTGCGTACAACTTGTCAATCCCATCAATATAGATAAAGTTAAAAGTGTAGATTTACGTTTTTTTGTTAGCATTGCTCGTCTCCTTTATTATAAAATTAAGTTTTATTAATAATAATCATTATCATTTATATCTTAAAAATTATGGCAGTTATCAAAATTAATCATAACTGCCTTATTTTATTTATATATTTAACCCTGTGCTGCTATTGGCTGAACTTCAAAAGATTTTTTGCCCATTAATAATTGTTGTGTAAGTTCTATTATTGTCTGTGTGATATTATTTTGCCAAAATTGACCAGCAACTGTCATTTTATAAGTATGGCCACATTTTTCAAATAAACCATATTCCACCCAAATATTAAGTACTTCTTCTAATTGCAAAAGTTCTTCACTATATACTTGAGCTAATTTTTGTATATTTACCATACAATTTTCAGTTTGTGCTTGAATATCCTTAAATAAAACTTTGCCTTCTGCTTCTTTAGTTAAAACCATCAATGGCCATTTTCCTTCATCAATAGCATTCATATAACGCTGTAAATCTCTATTTAAAAACATAGAAATATCTCCTACAAAACCGCCAGCCCCTGAACCAAATGGTATCACATCAGCTCCTGATTTTGCCAAAGTATTATACATACTGCGTTCACGGTTTGTTTTTGCCCAATGACAGACACTCAATCGCTTATAAGCTAATTCATCTAAATATGAAATAGCTGCTTCTAAATATTTTGCCTGCTGTTTTGTCGTTGCCGCAGGTGGTATTTTGCCATTATCTATCGCTTTTTTTAATGCAGATTGTTCAAACACATTTAATTGATACAAATCCATACCATCAATTGGCAAACTATCTGCTATTTTTAAATCATTTACAAAGTTATCCACACTTTGAGCAGGTAAACCATAAATCAAATCTATGATTAATACTGCTTGATTATAACTTGCAGCTCGTTTGAGATTTTCAATAACAGTTTCTTTATCATCTTTGCGTCCCATACTTTGACGGATAGCTGTATCAAAAGATTGTACACCCACAGATATGCGATTTACACCATGTTTAAACCATACTTGCAGTTTTTCATCAACTAAATCATGCACGCGAGCTTCCATAGTTATTTCGCAATCATTAGCAAGTGGCAATACTTCATTCATAGTTTTTAATAATCTATCTGCATTATATGGTGATAATGTAGATGGTGTTCCGCCACCAAAAAATACAGCATTGATCACACTATCTTGTACATATTTATATTCTTTTGCCATTGATAATTGCTTGATTAATCTATCTACATACATGGTTTCGCGTTCTTCATTAGAATAATTCTGGAAAAAACCACAGTATAGACAAATTTGACTACAAAAAGGAATGTGTATATATACTGCTTTCTTTTTACTTTTATCTCCTTTTCTTTGCATATATTCAAGCCAAATTTCTTGCTGTTTTACAGGTGGTACCATCTGTCCATTTGCCCCTGGATGAACTACTCTTTTTTTGCTAAAAGTCTCCGTCAAAGGCTGACAAGATTTTTCCCCTATCATCATCTTATATTGTTCAGTTGATAGACTATCTAATATTTCTCTTATTTTGCTCATAAATTCATTTCACCACTCATTTTTGCTTTAATCTCACTAAATACTTTCTTTGCATTAGCCAAATCTTGCTCATCAGGGTGTGTACTAGCTTTGCGATGACGTTCCAAACGCTTTTCATCTACTGCATGAAAATTTTCTTTAGAAACTTTCGTGCCAAACATTTTTTTCATCGCTTCTAATAATTTAGGATCAATCTTTCCTTGGCAGATAAATCTTCCCATAATCTCATTAGAACTATCTAACATATCTATACCATTTTGCAAACTAGTTTTTGCATGTTCTGAATCTGGTTCAGCTCCTAGCGTAGCATATACAGCCACTTTACTATTGCGAATGGATTTCAAAAATTTACTAGCTTTTGCATCAGCTGTTCCTTTGTCCACCCAAAAACCTACAACAACTAAATCATAACCTGTAATATCAGGATTATCTTCTACTTTATAAATATCACAATTCGGAGCTAAAACTTCGGCAATAGCTTCTCCTACCATTTTTGTATTACCTGTTAAACTAGAATAAACTACTATTGATTTCATTTTTTATCTCCTTCTTTTCTATAAAAAATATATCTTTACTCAAATTATAGTCTAAATTTATCTTAAACACACTAAAATTTAAAACTTTTATTTTATATCAATTAGATTATTCATTATAATTTTTTAATTGATATCTACTAATTACCAACAAGATTAATGTGATAATTATTAAATAAATCATATCTAACAAACTATACACACTAAATACTTCTGTACGCAATAAATTATTCGCTAAAGTCAATGGCAAAATCCCCACTACAATCTGCAACCAATCCGGCAAATTATACAACGGAAAAAATGTACCACAAAAGAAAGTCATTGGTGTAATTATAAAATTTATCACTGAAGATAACGCATCTGGATTTTTGATCCAAAGACCTATGGCAATCCCTAAAATACCAAAGCAAAAGGCAGATAATAAAATCCCTAAAAGTCCCCAAAAGCTCAACATCGGCACATCAAAAAATACCATAGCTATGATATAGATAATACCTCCAGCTATAAAGCCACGAGTAACTCCAGCTAAAGTGATGCCTAATATAACTTGAAAAGCAGAAATCGGACTCAATAATAATGTCTGGAATGTTTTAAAATAAAATCTCCCCACACTCACTGATAATGCTGTCTGTTGAAAAGCATTCATCATGACTGTTATAGATAGCATTCCCTTTGCCAAAAAAGGTAAATAACCACCATGGATATTATTCATTACAGGTCCAATTCCCATGCCAAAGGCAAATAAATAAATTATCGGAAACATTACCGCTGAGAAAATATATCCTAATTTTCCCATCTTCTTTTGCAAAAGTGCCATTTCACGCATATATACTGCTAAAAAATTCAAAATCAATAAGCCTCCTTACCGATAAATCGTAAAAAAGCTTTTTCTAAAGTTATATCTTCATTTTCATTTTTTTGCATTATCTGCTTTATTTTTTCTACTTCATCTATCGCCAATAATCTTCCTTGTTTTAAAATAGCGATTTTATCACAAAGATATTCAGCTTCTTCCATATAATGAGTAGTGATAATTACACTTATCCCCATATTTTTTAATTTTTTTATTTCTTGCCAAATATCATATCTCACATCAGGATCTAATCCCACACTTGGTTCATCTAACAATAAGATTTTAAGCTTTACTAATAAAGCTCTAGCAATCATTGCTTTTCTAGCCATACCGCCAGATAATTTCTCAATCTTTCTATCTTGCCAAGTATTCATTTCAAATTGAGATATTATTTTTTCCACTTCATATTTATAATTTTTCACCTTATACAAACGAGCATAATATAGCAAAGCTTCTTTAACAGAAAATTCTCTTTCCATATTATTATCCTGCATGACAAAACCTAGCTGAGACTTTATCTTTGCCCTTTCTTTATCAGCATCAATCCCTAAAATCTCAAGCTTACCTGAATTTGCTCTACTTAAACCAGATATTATCTTCATCATACTCGTTTTACCAGCACCATTAGGGCCTAAAAGCCCCAATATCTCGCCTTCTTCAAGTGTGAAACTTATATCTTTTAAAATAATTTTATCCTTAATTTGTTTATTTATCTTATTTAAACTTAAAACCTGCACTAATTTTTCTCCCCTTGTTTTACATCATAAGGGAAACAAACTAAATGTTTTTGTCCATTTTGCTCTAAAGACATGACTGACGTTTCTACATCATATAAATCACAAAGTATTTTTTCTGTAAATACATCTTGCACCAAACCTTCAGCAAAAATTTTGCCTTTTTTCACCGCTACTAAGCGATGACTATATCTAGCAGCATGGTTTAAATCATGCAAGACCATAATCACTGTGATTTTTCTTGTTTCATATAATTTATATACTAAATTCATCAAATCCAATTGATGTTTTACATCTAAATACGTAGTCGGTTCATCTAATAATAAAATCTCTGGGTTTTGAGCTATCGCCATTGCCAGCCATGCTCTTTGACGTTCGCCACCAGATAAAGTATCTAATCTTCGATATCGCATATGTGATGTATTTGTCTGCGTCAATGCTTCTTCGATTTTTTCTTCATCAATTTTATTTGGCGAAGAAAATAATCCTTGATGTGGCATTCTACCATAACAGACTAAATCATAAACAGTCATATCCATTGGAGCTGTTGAAGATTGTGGCAATATCGACATTTTGCGTGCTATATCACCAGGTTTCATTTTTTGAATGTCTTTTCCTTCTAATAAAACAGTCCCATGTGTAGGCTTTAATAATCTACCTAAAGATTTTAATAATGTAGATTTTCCTGAACCATTTGGCCCAATAATACTTATTATCTCTGATTTATCTACCTTAAAATTCAGTTTATCAGCAATGATTTTTTGCCCATATTGCAATGTAAGTTTATCTGCTTGTAAAATCATCTCTTTTGCATTCCCCTTTTCAATAAATAAAGGAAAAACGGCGCACCAATAAATGACATAAATACACCTACAGGCACCTCTATAGGACTAAAAGCAGTCCTTGCTACTGTATCCGCTACAATCAATAAAATTCCACCAAAAATAGCTGAACTTGGCAATAAATAGTTAAAATCAGAACCCACTACTAAACGCATCATATGTGGTACTATAAGACCAACAAATGTGAGCATACCTGCCACACTCACAGCAGAAGCAGCTAATAAAGCCGCCAGCGTAACGAGGAAAAATCTTGTAGCTTCCACTCGTGTTCCCAAACTTTTTGCTACATCATCACCTAATTGCAAAGCGTTTAACAATTTACTGCTGATACTCACACCTACTAAACCAATGATAGTATATGGCAAAATCATAGTTACATGCTTCCATGAAGCACCTGAAAAACCACCTGCCATCCAATTCACTGTGCCTTGAATTTTATCGGAGAAAAATACCATCAAGCATGTCATACCACCAGCAAAAAATGCTGAAACTGTGACACCAGCTAAAATCAATTTAAGTGGCTGAATACCCTCTTCCCATGCCAGTGCAAATAAAATTAAAGTCGCTACCATCGCTCCTACAAAAGCTACGATTGGCACCATATTCGTATATTCAGGTAAAACAATCATGACTACCATAGCAGCAAGACCAGCCCCTGCTGATACCCCAATAATACCTGGATCTGCCAATGGATTTTTCAATACACCTTGTAATATACAGCCTGCAATAGCTAAATTTATACCTGCAAACATTGCTGTAAGCACTCTAGGAATGCGGATGTGATATAAAATTCTATAACTTTCTGTATTTTGAACACCTACAAACACATTATATAAATCGCTAAATGATGTATTTGCTGTACCTATAATCATGCTGATAAATAAAACTGCTACCAACAAAATCAATCCCAAAAACATCACTAAATTGCGTTTTTTACTTCTAGGATCTCTTATCTTTTCACTTATACTAGCAATAGCCATTACCATACCTCATATTTTTTATTCTTGTAAATATAAATCATCTGCCAATATATTTATCGCTTTAGCTATATTAGTACCAGGATTTACAGCAAATAACTGATATGGTAATACATATACTCTATTATTTTTCACAGCAGATATATCTTGCCACAAAGGATTTTGCCCTAAATTTTCATCTATACTATTTTTTACTGCGTCCACATCACCATGAGTTACTACAAATATGGCCTCTGGATCTTGTGTAGCAATATATTCCATTCCTAACGGGATATAGCCACTGTCTTTTGCTACAGAATCCACATTATCTGCTATATTATTACCACCTAAGCGTTTTAATAAATCTCCTGTAAATGATTTACTTGTTGCCATGCTAAAGCTATCTGTCGTACCCCAGATTATCAAACTTCTTGGAGCTGTTTTATTTTCTGCTCTAGCAATCGCTTTTTCATAATCAGCTTCTATTTCCTTGATTTTTGCTTGAGCGATTTTTTCTTCTCCTGTTAATTCTCCATAAAAACCTAAAGTGGATATCACATCTTCATATGTGTCTAAAGATTTAATCAACACAGGAATATTAGCTTTTTCCAAAGTAGGAATTAATTGCTGATGAAAAGGTACATTTACACCAATTACTAAATCAGGTTGTAATTTCAAAATAGTTTCTACACTAGGATTGTGAATTACACCGATTTGCTCTATATTTTTTGTTCCTTCTTTGACTTCATCACTCAAAGCTTCTGATGTTGGTTTTCCCACTATTGTATTAGTCTCTTTGCCACCAGCATAATAATATAAATCTAAATGAGAAGCATTTAATAATACTACACGTTTAGGATGTGTTGGTATCGTTACCTCTCTACCTGTGCTATCTGTAACGACTCTTGTTGAGCTAGTATTATTTGTATCTCCTTCATGTGAGCGAAAACCTAAAAACAATCCGCCAATAGCTATCAAACAAATAATTCCAAAGATTACTTTTCTCAAATAGCCACTCATATTTTCACCTCTTTATTTTTCAATCAACTTTTTATACAAATTTTATTTACATCTTTGCCAATTTTACTTATACAACTACATTTAGGGCATTTTATTTCTACATATTTAACTTTTCCATAAAAAAGCAATCTATTACATCGCTTACATCTATGTTCTGGTAATTTAGTTAACGTTTTCTTTTCGTTCTTTTTTTCATTATCTATAATAATATTTTCGATTTTTTCTTGTTTTAATATAACTTCTTGCATCAAAAACAGCTCTTTTCTCAATATCAATTCAAATAAAAATTAACAGGAACATTCATACTAATACTTTCGCCTAAACCATGACTAAATGGACATGCACTATATACTGCATTTAAAGCAGCCTTATCTAAATTCCCATTAACGCTAGAAACTACACCTGCACTGATTAAATTTCCACTTGCATCAATAGTTACATTGATAATTACTGTACCTTGCTGATTTAATTTGACAGCTGCATAAGGATAAGATTTATGATTTTCCACAGCTTGAGCAAATCTACTTGCTACACTATATCTATCTTCGGTAACATTTGCTCCGCCACTAGCTTTTCCATTATCACCACCAGCCATGCCTTCTGCTGTGCCACCATTTCCACTGCCACTGTTTTTATTTTCGCTACCAGAAAAATCCTCACCATCTCCCTGACCAATACCGCCACTAATTGCTTGCGTATCATCTTCTGATATTGTATTTGTCATATTATTGGAAGCTGGTAAAATTCCATCTTCTGCACTAATTTCATCTTTTTCAATCTGTTCATTTTCTACATTATTTATTTGTTTTATATCTTTATTTTCATTTACTTCATTATTTTTATTTTCAATATTTTGATTATCATTATCACCATTATGCTTAAAAATATTTTCTATATCTCTACTAAATGAATTGAATGATGATTTTTCTTGAGCTTTTGCTATCTGTTCTGGTGTGTCCGCTAGATTGACTGTAATCAATTCTTCTTTTGGTCTTTGTATCTCCTGATGAAAGCCTGCTACCATAGCACCAATGGTTATAACCACTATAAAATGAAAAACAAATGATATTGAAAAAGATTTTTTCCAAATATGTTTTTTCATTGATTATTTCTCCTGAGTAGCTATGGATAATTTTGTTACACCTGCACTTTTGATTTCATCCATCACTTTGATTACTTTTCCATGTTCTACATTCTCATCAGCTCTTAAAATCACAGGAGTATCTGCTTTATCAGCTAATTGTTCCACTCGTGATTTTATTTCTTCAATGCTTACTACTGTATCACCTATACTGATTGTGCCATCTTTCATTAGTGTAATAGACACTGGCTTTGGTGCTTCTTGATGACTAGAAGATGCTACTGGCAAATTCACAGGCATAGATTTTTGATAAACCATTTGCAAAGTGCTAAATAAGAAAAACACCATCAAGAAAAATATAATATCTATCATCGGTATAATCATCAATCGTGGTGGTCTTGCCACGCGATTACTACGTATATTCATTATTATTTACCTCTTGCCTTACTAATCACTACAGTACAAACATTTTCTACATCAGTTAAAACACTATCTAAGCGATTGCTAAAATAACTATGCACAATCAAGGCTAGCACGGCTACACAAAGACCAGTAGCAGTTGCGATTAATGCCTCACCTACACCACCAGTGATTAATGCAGGATTATCACCAGCAACATCTAATACTTTAAAAGAACTAATCATCCCCACTACTGTACCTAATAAACCTAACAGTGGAGCCATTGTAACAATAGTATCTAAATAATTTAAATTTCGTTTTAACCCATTTGCTCTAACAGAAATATATTCCTCAAAACTTTCCTTCATTGACATGGGACACTCACGATATTTTAAGCCTATCGCCAATACATCACTGACAAAGCAACGATTATTAGCACATACTTTTTCTGTTTCTTGCCAATTACGCTCTTTAGCTAAAGCTAAAATTTGTTGAGCCATATCTTTATTATCGCCACAAGTTCTCTTATAATAGATAAAACGCTCAATGCCAATAGCAACAACTAAAATAGAACAAGCTAAAAGTGGATACATCACCCAACCACCATGATGAAATAATTCTAATGCACTAATAATAAAATCCAATTTAAACGCACCTTTCTCTAAATAATAATCTTCGTTAAAAAGATAAAACTCCATAGAATAAATCTAAAATAAAATTTTCCTATGCTCTAAATAAAGATAAATACACACAAAAATTTTATTCAAAAATATATTCTATGGAGTTCTAGACTCTCTTTTAAAAATTACATAAACAATTATATTGAAAACAATTCTCATTGTCAAATGTTTTATGAACAATTTTTAAATCTATTCAATTTTATTTTTTAGTACATTCTAACCATTCTTGATAAATATACTCTTTCAATCTATTGAAAGTATCACTATCTTTTTTACCTACAGCTTTTCCTTCAAATTCTGTAGCACGAATACACAAATCACCAGAACTACTTACAATTACTTCATCAGCATTGATTAATTCATCTACTGTAAAAGGTCTTTCTTCTACTTCAATGTTCAATGCTTTACATGCTTTTAATAAATGCGCTCTAGCAATACCAGGTAAAATATATTCATCAGCAGGATGAGTGATAAATTTTTTATCTTTGATTATATGCACATTACTATGAGCACATTCTGTAACTATATTCCCGCGATGAAATACAGTTTCATCACAATTATTTTCCTTAGCATGTTGATAAGCTACTACACTAGGAATTAAATTTAAAGTCTTAATATTACAATGTAAAAATCTTGTATCTTCCATAGAAGTCAATTTATATTCTCTATCTTTATCTGTTATTTTTTCTGGGCAAATTGTTATCCATAAATTAGCTTTTTGCTCTTTATCATAATTATGACTTCTAAGACCATTACCACCACGAGTAGCTTGCCAATATACAAACAGCTCATCATCATCTAATTTTTGTACTAATTCATTCAATAAATCTTTTAAATACTCTTTAGTAAATCCTAAATTGATATTTAACAATCTAGCACTATTAAAAAATCTATCAACATGTTCATCAATAGCCATGATTTTATAATTTCTAGCGCAAGTGGCATCATATACACCATCGCCAAACCAATGGGAACGATCTGACATAGGTATCATTATTTTATCAATTTCATCATATTTTCCATTATAATAACCTAAAGTTTTCATAAAAAATCTCCTTTAATTAGACAAAGACCCGAAGATTACTATTAAAATATATACACAAAATTAATAGAATTCTTCGGGTTTTTATTTCACTAAATTATGCTTCTTGCGCTTCTTGTTTGCAAATAACAACAATATCTTTTATTTCAGCACGGAAAAAGTCTGCTACACGATATGTATTGCTTTCATAAAAAGAAATACAATCAGAACCAGGTAAAGATGTAGCATCATGATCTCTAAAAATTGTAGGTTCTCCTACATATTCTCTACCATCATTACAAATAACTCTTACAATGTGACCTTTGTATTGTTTAAAATCTTCATTAAACATGCACAATCGCTCCTTAAAACTTTGATTATTATAATTTTACCTTATACCATCTTTATTATCAACTATTAAACAATTATTTACAATATTTTATAATTTAGTATAATATTATATACGTTGTTTTTCCAACAAAGGAGTAGTTTTATGCAAAAATATTTAGATATACTAAAAAACTCAGCTTTATTTTCTGGTATTGATACAAAGGATTTAATCAATATGTTCAAATGCCTTTTAATGAACATAAAAACTTATGAGAAAAATTCTTATATACTCAAAGCCTCCGAACCACTCGTTGAAGTAGGTATAATTTTAAAAGGTAGAGTAAATATCATCAAAGAAGATTATTGGGGCAATCGAACAATTCTCACTACGCTTTCAACAGGCGATTTATTTGGTGAAAGTTTTGTTTGCACGAATATTAACAATAATTGTTTTAGCATTGTAACTGCTGAAAAAGCTGAAATTATGTTTTTAAACTATCAAAAAATAACTTCACCTTGTCAATTTGCATGCAATTTTCATTCAAAAATTATTCAAAATATGCTTTTACTCATAGCTAAAAAAAATATACAATTAACAACAAAGATAGACCATTTAAGCAAAAAAACAACTCGTGAAAAAATCTTATCTTATCTATCTAGCGAAGCTTTAAAAAATAATAATAATTCCTTTACCATTCCCTTCAATAGACAAGAACTTGCAGATTTTCTTTCTGTTGAAAGAAGTGCTATGTCTGCTGAATTATCACGCATGCAAAAAGATAAACTAATTCGTTATCACAAAAATAATTTTACTTTATTATAATTTTTATTAAATGATTAAAATTTAGGAGTAATCACATGTTTAAATCTTTACGTTGGCTTATAAAATTTAGAAAAAATTTCCAAAATCTAAAAAAACATTATCAAATAATCATCTATGCCACTAAAAAAGACTTTGCTTATTATCAGCAAAAACAAAGTTTAAGCGATTATCAAATGGAAGAAGTGCTTTTTTATATAGCACGAATGCAAGATTATCATCAAAAAATCTCATCTATGTCACTTCTTCAAGCTGGCATCACTAAAAATAGAGATTTTCAAACTTATATCGGTTTATTCAAAAAGAATATGTTCAAATGCAATGAAATTTTAATGATAGGCGCTCGCCATGAATTATTGAGATTTCAACAAGATATAGATTTTCTAATCAATGATAAAAGCCATGATTTATTCAAGCATCTAAGCCCAGATATTCAAACAGCTTTTATTAATATTTATAAATTAACACATAACACCATAAAATCTATAGATGAAAATAATTTAAGAAATTTTGCTCAATATAAATATAAATTAGACATATTTCTAGAAAAACTTAATAAACGTCTATCTCCACAAAAATATAATACACTTTTCAACGAAATCAACAGACTTCAACAAAAATCTTAACTAAAAAATTAAAAACTAAATATATAATCAACTAAATAATAAGTTTATAAGAAGTAACTATATGTTACTTCTTTTTTTATGCAGATTTTATCGATTTTTTCTCTTGACTTCAACATAATTTAATGTATAATAATTGGTACTACCAATTATTTAAATAGATAGGGGTACACATTTGGAAGATAGAGGTTATATCTTAGTTTTAGAATATATTAAGGAATTAATCATTTCTGGTAATCTCAGTGTTGGTGATAAACTCCCTACTGAACGCAAATTATCTGAAACACTTTCTCTAAGTCGCAATACTATCCGTGATGCAATTCGCATTATGGGAAGCATGGGTTTTATTGAAAGCCGTCAAGGTTCTGGCAATTATTTATCTAATAAAATCAGTGGCAATATCTCCGCCACTATAAATTTCATGTTGCTTTTAGAGCAATCTAATTTTACTGAAATCAATCAAATCAGACGTGCTATTGCCTTAGAATGTTTTCGCCATGTTTTTACAAAATGCACTGATAGAGAAATAAAATTGCTACAAAAAGTAGTAACAAAAATGGAGCAATGTCATCGTGAAAGCCACTATGACAAATTATTTCATGATATTATTTTACATATCTCTCAAAACAAATTAATGATTAGCATGATGAATGCACTTTCTAATGTATGTTGTACATTAATTGATAATATTTTTTCCAGTGCTACAGCTGAAACCAAAAATACAATTATCAATTCACACAAAGAAATTCTAAATTGCATCATCAATCGCAATGAATTAGCTGGTTATGCAGCTATTAATCACCATTACGATTTAGTTGATAAAGAAATATTAAAATGGAAGGCGGTTCTTTAAGTGAAATTACTTGAACAATTTGGTATTATTTTAACTTTAACTTTTATCGTTGAAACTTTTAAGGAACTCGTTCCATTACCTGTTCCCGCTAGTGTTTATGGCTTAGTTTTAATGCTTTTACTTTTAAAATTCAAAATTCTAAATATCTCTGCTATCAAAGATGCTAGTAAATTATTAATCGAAACTATGCCTATCATGTTCATTCCTGCTGCTGTTGGACTTTTAAATGCATGGAGTGTAATTCGTGACTTATTAATTCCTTTGACCTTAGTAGTAAGCTTAACTACTGTTATTGTAATGGTTATTTCTGGTCATATAACACAATTTATTATTGTATCTAGTAAGAAGAAAAAAGGAGCTTGCTAATTAGATGTTACAGGATCTTATCTTTAATTCAGCTTTATTTGGTTTGATTATTAGCTTATTAGCCTATGAAATAGGTTTGCGCATAAAACGTAAATTAAAAATTGCCATTTTCAATCCTTTGTTAATAGCAATAGGTCTTATAATCACTTTTTTAGTAACCTTCGATATTGATTATGAAGAATATAATCGAGGCGCTAAATATTTAGGTTATTTATTAACACCAGCTACAATCTGTCTTGCTGTTCCTTTATATGAACAACTAGAAGAATTGAAAAAGAACGTAAAAGCTATCATGGCTGGTATCGTTTCTGGTGTAATCACTAGTATGAGTTGTATCTTAGCTTTATCTATTTTATTTAGCTTTAGTCATACAGAATATGTAACACTTTTACCAAAATCCATTACTACTGCTATAGGTATTGGTATATCTGAAGAATTAGGTGGTATCGTTACTATCACTATTGCTGTTATCATCATCACTGGTGTATTCGGCAATATGACTGCTGAATATATCTGCAAAGTATTTAAAATTTATGAACCTGTAGCCAAAGGTGTAGCAATCGGTTCATCTGCTCATGCTATGGGAACTGCAAAAGCAATTGAAATGGGTCCTATCGAAGCTGCTATCAGTAGCTTAACTATTGCTGTAGCTGGTATTGTTACTGTAATTGCTGTTTCATTCTATGCAACTTTATTATAAATTTTACACTCCAAAAAAGACTGCTATTGTATTGCATTTTAATTCGTTAAATGATTTTAAGATGCAATTCTAGCAGTCTTTTTTTATTTCTAAATTCATCTTTTAAATTCTCAATAAAATTTATATTGTTCAATATTTAATGCTGATTTTAATAAACTTTGAATAATTGAATTCGCCTGTTCTACAGAAGATTTCTTTCTCCCTAAAGAATAATTCATCAAAAATTGTTGATAATCCAAAGAAGTAATATCTTTTAATCTCTTTTGACCAAAATAATATTTACCAATATTTATATTATTAATAACTATAGGCAAATCTAATTTTCTTATCTGTAAACGATATTCTTTTAACCATTTATCTGCATATTCATTAAAAGTAATATTACTATTTACAATATTATTTGATTTATTTTTATTATAATCTTTTACCTTAAACATGAAATTATTCAAATTTGCCATAATATCACCATACCTTTAAATATTAAAGCTATTAGTTCGGAAAACCGAACTTTATAGATATTTTATCATAGATAAAATACTTTTTCAAATGAGAAATCCATTTTAATATACACAATATTTTATTTAAAACCTTGACTTGAAGTTCACTCTAAGTAGTATAACAATATATAGAAAAATATTTATTTGGAGGTAATAATATGTCTACATTAAAAGAATTCAGCGATTCTTTAATTTTTCCATTAGGAGATAAATTACCAGAGCAATTCAGTAAATTTTTTATTGGTCAAGCTCATTTGAATATGCTCACTACTACAGGTGTTTCTATTGGTAACGTTACTTTTGAACCTGCTTGTCGCAACAATTGGCATATTCATCATAAAGGCGGTCAAATATTATTAGTAACAGCTGGTGAAGGTTATTATCAAGAATGGGGAAAACCTGCTCAAAAATTAAAAGCTGGTGATGTTGTCAATATTCCTGCAGAAGTTAAACATTGGCATGGTGCTACAAAAGATAGTTTCTTTTCTCATTTAGCTATTGAAGTTCCTGCTGTTGGTGGCTCTAATGAATGGCTTGAACCTGTAACTGATGAAGAATATTTGCAATTAAAATAATAAAAATTCCAGATAAAATTAAATTTATAAACTAGAAACTGCATTTTTAAAATTAACCTACTATAATTTTAGAAATGCAGTTTTTATTATCTATGTATTTAATATATGTAATTAATTCTTTTTTCTTACTCTTTAGAAAAAACCTTAAGTATTGACACTATATATTATAATATAGAACTAGAGAATAACCTTTACAAAATATTGCTTATTCTCTAATCTAAATATAGTGGTGCATAATCAAAGTTTAATATTAAAGGAGTAGAAAATATGCAAACTAAATTAACTAATATTTTACAAGCTCAATTTAATAAAACAATTGAAGATTGTACAAATGAAGAATTGTATACTGGATTATTAATGCTAGTAAAAAATTTAAGCAATGACAGAAAACCAACTTCAACCCCTCGTAAACTTTATTATATTTCTGCTGAATTTTTAATAGGTAAATTATTATCTAACAACCTAATAAATTTAGGTATCTATGATGAAATAAAAACATTACTTGCTGATAATGGCAAAAATTTAAGTGATATAGAAGAAATTGAACTCGAACCATCTTTAGGTAATGGTGGTCTTGGAAGACTTGCTGCTTGCTTCTTAGACTCTATTGCAACTTTAAATTTATCTGGTGATGGTGTAGGTTTAAATTACCATTTTGGTTTATTCAAACAAAAATTTGAAAATCATCTTCAAAAAGAAGAAAAAAATCCATGGATTACAGATAAATCTTGGTTAAATGATACTAATATTGGTTTTGATGTCGAATTTAATGGTTTTACTGTTCATCCAAACTATATGATATTGATGTATTAGGCTATCAAAAAGGATTAAATAAATTACATCTTTTCGATATTGATACTATTGACGAAACTATCGTTAATGATGGTATTTCTTTTGACCAAAAAGACATTCGTAAAAATTTAACTTTATTCCTCTATCCTGATGATAGCACCAAAGAAGGTCAAATGCTTCGTATCTATCAACAGTATTTCATGGTAAGCAATGCTACACAATTAATCTTGATGGAAGAAAAAGCTAAAGGACATGATTTACATGAACTTTATAAATATGTATGTATCCAAATCAATGATACTCATCCATCTATGATAATTCCTGAATTAATCAATCGCTTAGTTTTAGAAGGTATCGATTTACATGAAGCTATTGATATCGTATCCAAAACATGTGCATACACAAACCACACTATCTTAGCTGAAGCACTTGAAAAATGGCATCTTGAAGATTTAAAACAAGTAGTACCTCAACTCATTCCAACTATCCAAGAATTAAATGCTATTGCTAAATCTCGCAGTGATAACAAAGCTGTACAAATCATTGATGAGCATAACCTTGTGCATATGGCTCATATGGATATTCATTTTGGCTATAGTATCAATGGTGTTGCTTCCTTGCATACTGAAATTCTTAAAAATAGCGAATTAAAAGCTTTCTATGAATTATACCCAGAAAAATTCAACAACAAAACAAATGGGATCACTTTTCGCCGTTGGTTATTGCATTGCAACCATGAGTTAAGTCAATATATCACATCTTTAATTGGTGATGAATACAAAACTGATGCTACAAAATTAAAAGATTTATTGAAATTTGTTGATGATGAAACTGTTTTAAATAAACTCTTAACTATCAAACAAAATCGTAAACAGGATTTATGCAACTATTTAAATAAAACAATGCATTTAACTTTAAATCCAAATAGCATTTTTGATATTCAAATTAAACGCTTACATGAATATAAACGTCAACAAATGAATTTACTCTACATCATTCAACTTCTTCAAAAAATCCGCAGTGGTTATGTTCCTTCTACACCTATTACTTTCATTTTTGGCGCTAAAGCTGCACCAGCTTATATCATTGCTAAAGACATAATTCATGCTATCTTATGTCTTCAAGATATTATCGCTAAAGACCCTGTAGCTTCCAAATACATTCAAGTGGTAATGGTAGAAAACTACAATGTAACTAACGCTGAAAAACTCATTCCTGCTTGCGATTTCTCCGAACAGATTTCTCTTGCAAGTAAAGAAGCTAGTGGTACTGGTAATATGAAATTCATGCTCAATGGTGCTATTACAATCGGTACTGAAGACGGTGCCAATGTAGAAATTCATGAACTTGTTGGCGATGACAATATCTATATCTTCGGCGAAAGCAGTGATGATGTTATCGCTCATTACAACAACAACGATTATGATGCAGGAAAATATTATAATAATGATGAAATCATTAAAAACGCCGTAGACTTTTTAATTTCTGAAGAAATGACATCTATTGGACAGGCAGAAAATCTCCATCGTTTACATCATGAATTAATTTCTAAAGACTGGTTCATGAGTTTATTAGATTTAAAAGCTTATATTCAAACAAAAGACCAAGCATATAATGATTACGAAGACCGCTTAGCTTGGGCTAAAAAATCTTTAATCAATATAGCTAATGCTGGTTACTTCTCCAGTGACCGCACAATCGCTGAATATAATAATGATATTTGGCACTTAGACAAATAAGTTTAAACAAATTTATTAATTTAATTCTATAAAAAATACCTAATGAGCTATGTATAAAGCAAAATTTATCACATAAACTCATTAGGTATTTTTTTATTCTATATCTTTTTCACTGATTACCATGATTTTATTATCTTTTAATAATTTAGCAAACAATCCATTTCCTTCTACTAATGTATGTGAAAAAGTTCCATCATAAATTGTTTTACTGCCACATGTTGGACTATTCGCCTTCAATATAGCTAAATCTATATTTTTATCTTTTAATTTTTCCCATGCCATATCTACACCATGAAGAAAAATCTCTGTCATATCCTCATTATCCTGCGTTATGACTTTATTATCTTTTATTTCTACAGGCTTTCTAGGAATACTAAGTCCTGTCAATATTTCTGGGCAAATTTTATATACTTCTTTATCTTTTAATAAATGCTCTATTTCTTCATTATAATTATTTTTGCCATTATATCTACAATTATCACCTAAAAGACAAGCACTTACTGCAATCTTTGAACTTAAATATATTTTTAATTTATTTACGATTTTTTCATCAGCTGCAAGCCAATTCACACTATCTAATTCATCTTTTGTCAGCCACTTTGCCTCATCATGTATTTCTTCATTGATTGCAAAATCATCTATATTACAAATATAGCAATCCATAATCATATGAAAATTAGGATACGTATAATCTATCGTAGCAAAATAGCTATCAATTTCAATATTAGCATTTAATTCTTCTTTTATCTCTCTAATTAATGCTGTTTTTTTATCTTCTCCTTCTTCTATCTTTCCACCGGGGAATTCCCAACCACCTTTAAACTCCCCATAACTTCTTTTAGTTGCCAAAATTTTATCTTTATCTTTAATTATAGCTGCTACAACTCTTATACTTTTCATATCTTCACCTTATATCTTAAATTTTAATTATATTTATATCACTCTTTCTATTATATTATTCTTATAAATCATAGTACAAGAAATTTATCAAAATAACCTTATCCCAAAATTGCAAATTAACATATAAAATATATCATATATTTTTATCTATACAATATTGACTATAACTAACAAACCATATTTCTACTGCTAAAAAAAATCCTAACATAGATTTATATTCAAAATCCACTGTAGCTGGTAATCTTACAGGAGTTATATATATATTTCCTGTACTCAGTGTTGCTAAAGTATTACTTTCTAATTGTGTTAATGATATAATTGGTATTTTTTGTAAATAAAGTTTTTGTGCAACATCTATAACATTTTTAGATTCTCCACTTAATGAAATAATAATAAATAAATCACCTTTTCTTATATTTCTAATAATAGTAGCAAATTCATCAGGTACTTTTATTTCATAAACTAATATATTGCAATTAACAAATAAACGTGATATTTCACTAGCAACATTTTTTTGTACATAACCTGAAGCATATACAAATATTCTTTTTGCATTATATAATAATTTATTTAATTTAGTAAAATCTTGCTTAGCAATCCCTTTGCCTACTTGTTCACATAAATTAATAGTTGCTTGTGCTATATCTATTGAAGAATTTTCTATCTTTTGATTTAATTCCATCTTTAACATAGTTTTTAAATCACTAAAACCATCTAATCCTAATTTTTTAGCAAAACGAAGTACTGTTGTTTTAGAAACATTACAATTGATTGCTATATTATAAATTGACATATATGGACATTCAGCTTTATTAGCATAAATATATCTCCATATTATTAAATCTGTAGGATTTAATTTATTTAAATTTTTACTAACTAATTCTTCTAATAACATCAAAATATCTCCTAAAAATATAGATTATTATATTTATAAAAAACTTTATAATTAAATAAAAGAACCTAGCTTTGTAAATACAAAACTAAGCTCTTTTATTATTTACAATATAATATTATTCTTAGAAATAAAATTCCATTTGTGCACGGAAGATATCTACATCTTGTCTACCTTCTGTACTTGTTGCATTTACTTGTGTACCTGTTGTGTAGAATACTTCTATTGTTGTATTTTCCATTGGTACATAGTCAAAGCCAAGTGTCCATCCTCTTACGTTTTCAGTATAGTCTACTGTTGCATCTATTGTTGAGAATGCACCTACATTTCTATAGTTTGTAAAGATTGCAAAGGAACCTACATCACTTGGATTGTGTTGTTTATAGCGAAGTTCACTAAACCATCCATCATTTACCACTTCACTGCCAACACTATCTGTTACTCCATCTAAATCAGATTT